>NZ_JAPYKS010000019.1:0-124672 GCF_037179605.1 Mesorhizobium salmacidum (SeqCode) | reverse complement strand
AAAAATCAGCGTTGAATCTGATTTGCCCTTCCTTGGGAATCCCAACCCGTTAAATCGTCACTACGTCCTAGCCCAGGAGATCGATCCATGATCGTGTTCGCGCAGAAGCCAGAGACGGTCGTCACGACCGAGACGACCGAGGAAAGCCGCTTCGACCGCATCCGCAGGATTGCCGCCGACAAGCACAAAAAGTCCGATTCCGATACGGCAGCCCCGCCAAAATCCGAACCCAAACGCCCGATGTAGGCGACTGACGCCGGCGTTAATTCCTGCTCAACCGTGAAACCACATCGCGCGTCAGCGGCGCGAGTTCGACACCGTTGGCCGAGCGTGGTCCAGCCAGACAACTTCCTGTCGGCAGTGTCGGAGTGTCCGGTATTGTCATTATATTAGCCTAAGCGCATATTTGTCCGGCAGCGAGCCCTTGGCCGCCAACGCGTCCCGGGGCGCCTGCGATTGTTCCGAAAAATAAATCACTCCGTGCCGCTCGAATTATGGAGCAGCACGAGACAATGACATTTGGAGGAAATACCCATGAAAGTGACTATCTTGGCAAACTATGCGCCTCATGCCGGGATTGATGCAAGGCTCGGACAGGGAGGCTGCGGTCAAGGCGCTTTTTGAAAGCGTTGGCGGCAAGGTGAGCAGCGTGATGTTCACGCGCGGCATCTATGACGTCGTTGTCAATGGCGAGGTGCCGGACCAGTCAGCGGGGATTGGCATGTCCCTTGCGGTGCGAGCGAGCGGCTCGCTGACCGAGATGGTTGTACTGGAAGAACTTGATATGAAGGCAGTGCTCGCGGCTGCCAAAAAGGCTGCGGGCGCGTACAAACCCGCCGGCTGACGGACTTGCCTTCTTGATCAAGGCAGCACGGTTCGATGGACGTGCCGTGCTGCCGAGTGTCCGACAGGGCATCTTCTTCCGACTTTCGCGGCGACTGGAATTCAAGCTAGTATCGTCGGGTGGTCGGTTGGTGCAGAGAGCTTGCGGAGACGGAACCGCGATTCTCAGTTTGGGAGACAAGTCATGTTTGCGGCCCAGGCCATCGATACCTCAGACAAGGCCGCGTTCTATCGTGACCTCGCCAAGCAATTGAAGGCGCTGCTCGAGGGGGAGCACGACTCGATCGCCAACGCCGCCAACACCTCGGCGCTGATTTTCCAGATGGTGCCCGACCTCAACTGGGCCGGCTTCTACTTCCTGGCATCGGACGAGGAACTGGTGTTGGGCCCCTTCCAGGGCAAGCCGGCCTGCGTGCGCATCGCCGTGGGCAAGGGCGTATGCGGAACGGCGGTCGAGCTCGGCACCTCGATGCTGATCAAGGACGTGCATGATTTCCCCGGCCACATCGCCTGCGACGCCGCCTCGCGCTCCGAGCTGGTGGTGCTTTTGGAAGACGAGGAGGGCGTCTTCGGCGTGCTCGATCTCGACAGCCCGACGCCTGGCCGTTTCGACAGTGCCGACCAGGCCGGCATCGAGGCGCTGGCGGCGATCTATGTCGCGTCGAGTTCGTTTGCGGATTGAATCCGGCTCACAAACAGATTCAGCTAAGGCCCCTAAGTCATTGTTTTGATAGATGCCGTATGCCCGTGTGCCCTCACGCGTAGGGACCGGAGTCTCAGACCAATTTCACCAGCATCAGGCTGAAGCAGCCGATGAACAGGAAGGCGCAGAAGGCGAGCGCCAGCGGGCGCAGGCCGCGCGAGCGCAACTGCGAAATGTCGGCCTGCAGGCCCATGGCGGCCAGCCCCATGGTCAGCATGATGGTGGTGGCGAGCGCCATCGCCTGCTTCACTTCGGCTGCTATCGCGACAAGGCCGTTCAGCGCCACGACGGCGACAAAGGCGGCGACGAACCATGGCATGGGCGGTCGCGCCGCCGACTGGTCGCTGCTCCCGCGGCGCGCCATCAAGCCGAGCGCGATGACCATCGGCGCCAGCATGGCAACGCGCGTCAGCTTGGCCACGGTGGCGATCTCGCCGGACTGGGTGCCGTTCTGGAAGCCGGCGCCGATGACCTGCGCCACCTCATGGATCGAGGCGCCCGCCCACAGGCCGAAAGCATGCTGGTCGAGGCCGAGCAGCGGCGCCAGCAGGGGAAAGCCGAGCATGGCGACGGTGCCGAACAAGGTGATCGAGGCGACGGCGTAGGTGACGTCCTCGTCGCGCGCGTCGGTGACGATGTTGGTGGCGACGATCGCCGAGGCGCCGCAGATCGAGGTGCCGGCGGCGATCAGCTGCGCCAGTTTGGCATCGACGCCGATCAGCCGGCCGAGCATGATGGTGAAGACGAAGGTGGCGCCAAGGGTCAGCGCCACGATGCCGACGCCGCCGGCGCCGATCGAGGCGACCTGGCCGAGCGTCAGCTGGAAACCGAGCAGCACGATGGCGAAGCGCAAAAGGCGCTTTTGCGAGAAGGCGATGCCGGCCTTGGCATGCGCCGGGGTACCGAGCACGTTGGAATAGATCATGCCGGCGACGACGGCCAGGATCATCGGGCTGAACAAGGCGAAGCCGGAGGCATTGTGGGCCGAAAAGGCGACGGCGGTGATCATCGCCACCAGCACGATGCCGGGGATGATGCCGTTCCAAAGGGAATCGAGGCGCTTGCGGCCCTGCGCCAGATCGACGGAGATCGTGCTTTTCGGAATATCGTTCGCGACGCGGGTCAAGGAGGGCAATGCAATTCTCCAAGCGAGTACAATGGAGAAATGCCATTTCAGGACCAATCATTCCAACGAATTATTTTCGTTAGAATGATCTGGTTTTCCGAACAATCTTGGGACTTGTGTCGAAAGGCTGGCGCACCCGGATCGAGCAGCGAGGAGGCCGAGACTACAGCTGCGCTTCGATCGCCGCCTTGTCGATCACCGACCAGACGTGCCTGATCCTGCCGTTCAGGAATTCATAGAAGACGTTCTCGCTGAAGGAGACTTTCCTGCCGTTGACGGGCAGGCCGAGGAAAGTTCCCTTGGGCGTGCAGTTGAACTGGAGGCGGCTGGCTATGAACGGCGGGTCGGAGATCAACAGCTGGACGTCGAAAAAGAGGTCCGGGATTTCGCGAAAATCCCGCTCCAGCATGTCGCGGTAGCCTGACAGTCCAACCCGGTCGCCATTGTAATGCACCTCGTCATGGACGAAGCGATGCAGCCTTTGCCAATACTGGTTGTTGAGACAGTCGATATAGCCTCGATAGAGATCCGTTTCGCTCACGGCGATGGCTCCATTGCTAGAACGCCCGATCGGGAAGATAGAACGGTCACGGATACAATCCAGGGCTTTACCCGCGAAGGCATCGACCCGGGAAGGCCGGCGTCGCCTGGCGGCGGCTGGCTCAACGACCGGGCCAGACGGTGCCTTGACGCATGACGGTTGCTGCTCCAGCTTGCCGCCATATTCGTTCTCGCGCCCGCCGACACCAAGCGACGCCGCCCCCGCACCGTGCGGAAGGGCCCGCTGATTGCGCGACGAGGAAGACCGGCTTTATAGATCCGCTTCGTTTCCCGCAGCCCGCCCGCGAAAAACGCCGACGGGCTTTTTCATGCCTGGAGCCTTGTGATGATTGCCAATTCTTCCATCCGGTTTCGCCCGGCCGAGCCTACCGACGCCGCCGCTATCCGCGACATCGTGCGTGCCGCCTATGCCAAATGGGTGCCGGTGATCGGCCGCGAGCCGCTGCCGATGCGTGCCGATTACGACAAGGCGATTGCCGAACACCAGTTCGAGCTCGCCGTCGCGGAGGACCGCATTGTCGGCATGATCGAGACCATGCTGGAGGACGATCACCTGTGGATCGAGAATGTCTGCGTCGCGCCGGAGGCGCAGGGCAGGGGCATCGGCCGGCTGCTGCTGGAGCGTGCGGAAACCAAGGCGCGCGAGGCGGGACGCCCGGAGCTCCGCCTGTTGACCAACGGCGCCTTCGAAGCCAATGTGTCGCTCTATCGCAAGCTTGGCTATACGATCGATCGGGAGGAGCCGTTCATGAACGGAACGACGGCCTATATGAGCAAGCGGCCAGTTGGGTGCCCGCCAATCGGAGCGTGAGGATGACTGCCAGGATCAAGCTTAAGCAACTCACTGGCCTCTATGCGATTTCGCGGCTTCAAGCCGGTGACGGCATTCCCGCCTGGGCGGACGGACCGGGCTTCGTCAGCATCACCAGAACCGATGACGAGCTCTCGATCACCTGCCTCCAGGATCGCGTGCCGGATGCCGTCAAGCATGATCGCGACTGGGTCGCCTTCAAATTGCAGGGCCCCTTTGCGTTCGACGAAACCGGCATTGTGCTGTCGGTCATAAAGCCGCTGTCGGAAAATGATTTGGGCATCTTCCTGGTATCGACATTCGATGGCGACCACCTGCTGGTGAAAGCGGCGGACGAGCCCGCGGCGAGAGGCTTTCTGCGCGAAGCCGGGCATACGCTGCTATAGTCCGCTCATCGCCGGCCGTTGATCAACGATTGGCGCGCTGGCTCAACCAGTGGCGCGCTGGGTCAATCGCTTCGGGGGTTGCGTTTGACAGCGCCGTTTGCGCATCGTTATTTCGCGCCCGATATGACGGCCCGCCCGGCCATGCGGCACACTCCAGGAGAAACCCATGTCACACAATCTGCAGTTCTATATCGATGGCGCATGGGTCGATCCCGTCGTGCCCAACACGCTCGACGTCGTCGATCCGTCGAATGAGGATGTCTTCGCGCAGATCTCGCTCGGCTCCAAGGCCGATGTCGATAAGGCGGTGGCCGCTGCCAAGCGCGCCTTCGACACTTATGGCTTCACCTCGGTCGAGGAGCGCCTCGACGTCCTCAGCCGCGTCATCGAGGTCTACAAGAAGCGCAGCAAGGACCTGGCGCTGGCCGTGTCGCGCGAGATGGGCGCGCCGCGCCAGATGGCGCTCGACAGCCAGGTCGGCATCGGCCTGGCGCATCTGACCAAGATGGTCGAGACGCTGAAGAATTTCCAGTTCCGCCACGTCAAGGGCAACCACCTCGTGGTCAAGGAGCCGATCGGCGTCGTCGGCCTGATCACGCCGTGGAACTGGCCGCTGAACCAGATCACCTGCAAGGTCGGTCCGGCGCTCGCGGCCGGCTGCACCATGGTGCTGAAGCCGTCAGAAATCGCGCCGCTCGATGCCATCATCTTCGCCGAGATCATCGACGAGGCTGGCGTGCCGAAGGGCGTGTTCAACCTCGTCAATGGCGATGGCCCCGGAGTCGGCCAGGCGCTGTCCAGCCACCCCGACATCGACATGATGTCGTTCACCGGTTCGACGCGGGCTGGCATATTGGTGGCCAAGGCCGCGGCCGACACGGTCAAGCGCGTGCATCAGGAGCTTGGCGGCAAATCGGCCAACATCCTGTTCCCGGATGTCGATCTCGCCACCGCCGTCAGCAAGGGCGTCGCCGGCTGCTTCAGCAACAGCGGCCAGTCCTGCAACGCGCCGACGCGCATGTTCGTGCCGCGCGACCGCCACGACGAGGCCGCAGGATACGCTAAGATCGCGGCTGAAAAGTTCACCGTCGGCCCGGCCGATGGCGCCAACACCAAGCTCGGCCCTGTCGTCAGCCAGGTCCAGTTCGACAAGATCCAGGACCTGATCCAGAGCGGCATCGACGAGGGTGCGACGCTGGTCGCCGGCGGCCCCGGCCGCCCTGCCGAACTCAACCGCGGCTACTATGTCAGGCCGACCGTTTTCGCCGACGTCACCCACGACATGCGCATCGCGCGCGAAGAGGTTTTTGGACCGGTGCTGGCGATCCTGCCCTACGACACGGTCGAACAGGCAGTCGAACAGGCCAACGACACGGTCTATGGCCTTGCCTCCTACATCCAGGCCAAGGACCTGCAGAAGGCCCGCGACGTGGCCGCGCGCATGCGCTCGGGCAATGTCTACATCAACTATCCCCAATGGGACGCCGGCCTGCCCTTCGGGGGCTACAAGCAGTCCGGCAATGGCCGCGAATACGCCGAATACGGGCTGGAGGATTTCCTCGAGATCAAGGGCATCGCGGGGTATGAGGCGGCGGAATAGGCGCGGGCGCCAGTTTTTCCTCGCCCTATTTCATGGGGGCGAGGAACCGAAGTCCTGAGGCTTATCCTTGCCAATTGGCAGATATATGCTATATGTCTGCCATTAGCGAGGTCTAACTATGCAGCTTCAGTCCATCGTCACCACACCGGCCACGGTCGGCTCAGCCATTTCGGATGAGGAGGCGGGTGCGCTCGCGCGGACCACGGTCAATCTGTTCAAGGCCTGGAACCTCACAGATTTCGAGGCCTGCGTCCTGCTTGGCGGCATCTCGGCGCGCACCTGGGCACGGTGGAAGGAAGGCGGCATCGGCCGGATCGACCGCGACCTGCGCACCCGCATGGCGCATCTGATGGGCATCCACAAGGGGCTGCGTTATCTCTTCACCGAGCCGGCACGCGGCTATGCCTGGATTCGTAAGCCCAATGCCACCTTCGGCGGGCAGTCGGCGCTCGACCTGATGCTGCGCGGCGACATCGCCGATCTCGCGGCGATGCGCGAATGGCTCGACGCGGAGCGTGGTGCATGGTGAGTGGGCTTGCGATCCGGCGCCGCGTCCACTGGCCCCAGACCTATCGCATCATCCGCTCCATCCATCCGCCGATCGACCTGTTCGAGGACATCGCAGACCCGCGCGACTGGGAGGCGCTGGCCGCCGTCGAGGAGAAGACCAATCCGCGCATCCGGCTCGAGCTCGGCGATCTCGGCAAGGTGCCGGCCGCAAGGCGGGTTTCGGGTCCCGGCGCCAGTTTCGTCATGGCGCCCTTCGTGCATTGCTCGACCTTGCGGCCCGGCCGTTTCTCGGATGGCAGCTACGGCATTTATTATGCCGGCGACAGCGAGGACGTGGCGTTGGCCGAAACCATCCACCATCACCAGAAATTCATGCGCGCCACCAATGAGGCGCCAGGCTGGACGGCCGATTTCCGCGTGCTGATCGGCAGCGTCGACCGCGACCTCGACGACGTTAACGCCGTGCCCGGCGTGCTCGACCCGGACGACTACGCCGCGTCGCAGGCGGAAGGGCGGGCGCTGCGGGCCGCCGGCAGCGACGGGCTGGTGTGGAACAGCGTGCGCATGGCGGAAGGAGAGTGCATCGGCATCTTCTGGCCCGACGTCATCGATGTCCCGGTTCAGGGCCGCCACTACAGTTATCACTGGGACGGCGCCCGCGTCGATTTCGTGCGCCAGCACGATACGGGCAAGGTGCTGGAGGTGGTATGAGCAGGCCGGTGCGGCTTGACCTCACACCGGCGCCGCCAGCAATTTCGCCTGCGGCGTCAGCGCTTCGAAGCTGCGGGCGCAGAGGTTGAGCTGGCGCGTGGCCCAGTCGTCGGTGAGCCGCAGGCTGCGCAGCGTGCGGGCGGAGCGGCGCGCGGCACTTTCGGGCACGATGGCGATGCCGGCGCCTTGCGAGAGCCGTGCCAGCAAAGCCGGAAGCCGAGGCGACGGACATGTTGCTGCATGACTGAAGGAACCCGGCGTGCCCAAGGTCCGTCCATGTTGAGCGCTGATCCATGCTAAGCGCCGGGGCCATCGGCTTCATCGGTGTCGTTTTCGTGGCCGCCGGCCTCGTCAAGGGCGTCGTCGGCATGGGGTTGCCGACCGTGGCGATGGGCCTGCTGGCGGTGACCATGCCGCCGGCGCAGGCCGCCGCTCTGCTGTTGATCCCGTCGCTGGTCACCAATCTCTGGCAGTTGTTCACCGGTCCGTCCTTCGGCGGCTTGTGCAAACGCCTGTGGACGATGATGGCCGGCGTCGTCATTGGCACCGTGACCGGCGCCGGCCTGCTGACCGGCGCGCACACGATGATGGCCTCGGCCGGGCTTGGCGCCGCGCTGGTGCTCTATGCGCTTGCCGGTCTGGCCAAGGCCGGCTTCACCACGCCGGCGCGCCACGAAGCCTGGATATCGCCGCTGGTCGGTGTGGCGACCGGATTGGTCACCGGCGCCACCGGCGTCTTCGTCATTCCGGCGGTGCCTTACCTGCAATCGCTGCGGCTGGAGAAAGAGGACCTCATCCAGGCGCTCGGCCTGTCCTTCACCGTATCGACCGTGGCCCTTGGCTTCGGACTATTCACGACCGGCGCGCTGGTATCGCCGTCGGCGCAACTGGTGGGGTCGGTCCTGGCATTGGCGCCGGCGCTGGCCGGCATGTTCATCGGCCAGGCGCTGCGGCAGCGAATGAGCGTCGAGACTTTTCGCACGGTGTTTTTCGCGGGCTTGCTGGCGCTCGGAATTTATCTCGCGCTGGAGGCTGTGCTGCGGGGCTAAAAAGGGCCGGGCCGCAGAACCTCTTGCGAGTGTTTCGGCCAGGCCCAGCACGCGGCAGGATCAGGCCGTGGGCTTGCGTGCCTGCATGACGCTCAGCCATACCGCCGAGACGAGAAAATAGCAGGCGCCGAACGCGGCATAGGGCGCGACATCGGTGATGCCAGGCGTCGCGGCGCCGATTGCCTGTTTGATGAAGAAGCCGCCGGCAAGGGCCGACTGCGCACCGCTCAGCACCATCGCCCATTGCGCGCCTGCCCGCCAACGGCGCACGCCGGTCGCGAGCTGGAACAGGCCGGAGAGAATGGCCCACGCCCCGAACACCGCCAGAACCGCGTGCGGGCCCTGTCCAAGGGCGATGAGGACCGCGATGGCCGTGATCGTGCTGACCGCCGCGTTGAGCGCCTGGCTGGGATTGGCCTTCAGCCCGCCGCTGCGCTGCGCGTCCAGACTATTGGCGATCGCGTCCCAGGCGGGATAGGCGACCAGCAGTACCGCCGCGACCGGCGGCGCGCTTTTGCCAAGGGTAAAGGCGGCCACTACCCAGGCGACCGAAAAGCCGGCCCGCAGGAAATAATATGACTTCAGCCATTGCGATGCGGCGTCGGGCGCCTGGAGTGTTTGAGTGCTCATTGGAACGTCCTGTCTTGTTGGTTGGAATGGCCCGAGGGCGGCGAGTCGACCCGTTTGATCGACTGGGGTCAGGTCTTCAGGTTGGATGATTGGAACAGCTCATGCTCGCGGCCTTGCTTGCGGGAATGGCTTTAATCCAGGGCAAAAACAGCGCATAATCAGCACGAAATGCGCTATCGTCGTAAGGAATGTAGGGGAACCGGCTGACCGCATCCATGATGGAATCGCCTGAAAATTTGACCATTCTTCCGGATGGAGCATCCCACGTTACCGGCGATCTGCTGTCGCATGTGCTGGCGCAGATCAGGCTTACCGGGGACCAGGTCTTTTCGCGCACGCTGGCAAAGGCGGAACAGCTCGATCTCGACGAAGGGCAAGCCCATATCGTCGTGGTGACAGCCGGCGCGCTGCACATGGAGAGCGAGGATCAGGCTCCTGTCGTCATCGACGCCGGCGACCTCGTGCTCCTGCCTCGCGGTCCCGGTGGGTTGCGGCTGGTGGCGTCGCATCCGCAGGTGGCGATCGTCGCCTGCCGCTTCTGGTTCGATCCGGACAGCCTTCGCGGGATGATCTTTGCCTTGCCGCGATACATCCATATCGGGCGTGCCCAGGGAGCAGGGTGGATCGATGGAATGCTGCCCTTCCTGATGATCGAAACCAGCGACGCCCAGCCCGGCGCTGCCTTGATGATTTCCCGCATCATCGATCTCATGGTCATCCGCACCTTGCGCAGTTGGGTCCATGAAGGACACGCCACGGGCTGGCTCGGCGGGCTTTCGGATGCACGCATCGCCCGTTCCCTGAAAGCCATCCACGAAAGGCCGCTGCAGCGGTGGAGCATCAATGAACTGGCCGACAAGGCCGGCATGTCCCGTTCCAGCTTCTGCGAGCGCTTCGCGGCGCTCGTCGGGCGCTCGCCGCTGCGCTACCAGAATGAATGGCGCCTGGGCCTGGCCCGGGACCTGCTGGCCAGGCGAGACGCGCGCGTGGGCGAGATCGGCTTGCGCATCGGCTACGAGTCCGAGGCGGCCTTCAGTCGCGCCTACAAACAGCTTTTCGGGCATCCGCCCCGGGTTGAATATGCCCTGGCGAATGAACCCGCCAAGCAGCCCTGACCGACGGCGCCATTTTGAAGATACCGAGTTGCCGCACCGGGATCTCGGTGTAGGACAGCACTTCCGCCGTCTGGCTGCCCAGAAGCAGCCTGCCCAGCCCGCGGCGGCCATGCGAGGCCATGACGATCAGGTCGCAACCTTGCGCCTTGGACAGGTCCAGGATCGCTTCGGCGGGTCGTTTGTCCTCGACATGGACCAGCTTGGCGGACACGCCTGCGGCGTCGGCCGATGCCTTGCACTTGTCGAGCACTTCCTTGCCGTAGCGGCGCGCTTCTTCCTGGTAGACGGCCAGCTCATCGCCGGCGGCATAGCCGGCCATGGCGCCGCCCCAGGCGAAGATCGGGAATTGTTCCGAGACGGTGATGAAGGTGACGGCGGCGCCGATGCCCTTGGCCAGCGTGAGGCCATGTGCAACGCCCTTGTCGGCCAGTTCCGAGCCGTCGGTGGCGATGAGCAGATGTTTGTACATGATGATCCGACCTGTGATGCCTGATGACTATCCAACAGAGATAGTTATGCCCCCGCGCTCCTTCATTGAGCCAATGCGGCGGGGATCAGGGCCAGAGATGTGGCCCAATATCGGTGCTTGTTGTCGGGAGCGGCCGACCGTTGGCCTCGGCGCCGCCCCTCAGCGCCAATCTATCGAGAAGAGGCATGGCACAATTTCGCCGGCCCGATTCCCCTTTGCCACATCGTCCTCTAAGGTGCCGCCGACATCGAAGGGCATCCCATGAGCAACGCGTTTCCGCAGATCCATCTGGTCCGGCATGGCGAGACGGCATGGAGCCTTTCGGGGCAGCATACCGGGCGCACCGACATGCCGCTGACGCCGGCCGGCGAGGCGGCCGCGCGCGGCGTTGCGGACCGGCTCAAAGGCCTGTCGTTTTCCCAAGTGTGGTCGAGCCCTTCGCAGCGCGCCTACAACACCAGCGTGCTTGCCGGCTTTGGCGCGACAAGCGTCAAGGTGGACGACCTGCAGGAGTGGGATTACGGCGCCTATGAAGGGCGCACGACGAAAGAGATCCTGGCCGAGCGGCCGGGCTGGAACGTGTTTCGCGATGGCTGCCCGCAAGGCGAGATGGCGGCCGATGTCGGCGCCCGTGCCGACAGGATCATCGAGCGCCTGCGCAGGGCCAACGCCGACATACTGATCTTTTCCAGCGCGCATTTCCTGCGCGTGCTCGCCGCCCGCTGGCTCGGCCTGCCGCCGGAAGGCGGCGCGCTGTTCGTGCTCGATACGGCCAGTATCAGCGTGCTCGGCTACGAGCATGACCTTGGCGAGTCGGTCGTGCGCAAGTGGAACCTGAGGTAGGCGAGCAACGGCGCCTGCACAGCGCGGAAGCGCCCGTCACTTCGTCATCCACGGGCGGAGCAAGGAGCGAAGCGACGCGGCGCAGACCCGAGGATCCATGCCGCGACTTCGGGGCGCAGCCACGGTGCGGAATTCTGCTCCGCTGCACCCCTCGTTTGCTGTCACGGCATGGATACCTCTCCGCGACGCCGCTTCGCGGCTGCTTCGCACTGGTATGACGAACGCGGGGAGGCCTCGGCCAATTCCGGATGCTGGGCTGCCTCTACCTCTCGAACTTCCTGATTGCCTCGGCGGTGACGGGCTGGAAGAAATTCACCAGATTGCCGTCGGGGTCGCGGAACAGCAGCGAGCGGTTGCCCCAGGGCATGGTGGTGGGCTGCTGCACGATCGTGTTCTTGATAAGGTCCGACAGCCGGGCGAATTCGGCATCGACGTCGCCGACGCGGAATTCGAGGATGGCCGTGTGGTTGTCGGCGGGACGGGCGATGTCGCCGCCGAACAGCATCAAAGTGCGCGTGCTGCCGATCGCCAGCGTGCAGGCCGGCGTCGCCAGTTCGGCGAAGTCTTCCGTGTATACCGTCACCGGCATGCCGGTGATCTCACCGTAGAAGCGCACGAGGCGCTGGACATCTGATGTGATGATGCGGACAGAGACGAAATTCATCGCATTGGCTCCTTGATCTCGAAGCCGCGACCGGCTCCCGACCGATCCATAGACCAGGTCTCCTGCCAGCTTTCTGTCAGGAGATGGGTTGCGATGGCCGCGCTTGCGGCTCGGACCAGACCGGCGGCAGGCCGAAGGCTGCGAACAAATCGGGCCCGAGCGGGCCGACATAGACCGTCAGCGCGGCGATCTGGCCGTCGGCCGGCTCGATGACGTGCAGCGATTGCGCACGCCATTCCGGTTCGTGAAGCCGCCGCGCATAGATCGCCACGGCGGGCTGGCCATTGGCCCTTGTCGCCACCGCGCGGTAGCCGGCGAAATTGTTCCACACGGTGTCGAAGAAACCGTGGATCGCCTGGCGGCCCTGGTACCAGTCGTGCCAGGGCGGCATGTGGTAGGTGGCATCCTCGCGCAGGAGTTCGACGAAACCGTCGAGATTGGCGGCATCCCAGGTCCTGATATAGCGTTCGAGCAGCAGGTCCTCGTCGACGCTCGGCCGCGCGCGCTGCAGTGGCCGCCCCTTGGGAAAGCGTTCGCCGAGTGTGGCGCGCGCCCGCTGCAAGGCGCTGTTGATCGACGCCGTAGAGCCGCCCAGCAATTGCGCCGCCTCCAGCGCCGACCAGCCGAGCACGTCGCAAAGCAGGAGCGCGGCGCGCTGCCTGGGCGGCAGAAGCTGGATCGCCGCGACGAAGGCAAGCCGGACGGCCTCGCGGGTTTCGTAACATGCTTCGGGGCCCGGTTCGCCGTCGGCGAGATCCGGCAGCTCGGCGTCGGGATAGGGCTCCAGCCAGGTCAGTTCGGCGGCTGGGCCGGCAGCGGCGCGGCCTTCGGTCGGCGGCCGTGCCGGCTCTTCGAGAATGCGGCGCGTCGACGACCTTGCCTTGATCGCGTTGAGGCAGCTGTTGGTGGCAATGGCGTAGAGCCAGCCACGCGGCGAGCCGTGGCCGTCGAATTGGGAGCGGCCGCGCCATGCTTTCAGGAACGTGTCCTGGACGAGGTCGTCGGCCTCGTGGAGCGAGCCCATCATGCGGTAGCAGTGCAGCTTGAGTTCGCGGCGGTGGGTGATGGTCAGGCGCTCGAAAGCGGGCCGGTCGAGGACCGGCCGGCCCGAGGGCCCGGGAGGAGCGTCTGTCATTTCGAGCTCGCCATGATGATTTCGGGCCATCCTGCGCGCCTCACGCCGCCGCCGCAAGGCCGCTGCCGCTCACCGTGAAGGCGGTGCCCTGCATCTTGCCGGCAGCGAGCGCGACCACGGCACTGGCGACATCGGCGGGCGTCTGCATATCGGTCATGCTGGCCAGGAAATCCGCCGGGCTGATGCCGAGATAGCCCGAAACGCCCGATATGCCGCGCTGGCCGACGCCGGTGCCGGCCATGATGCGCATCGGCGCCAGCGCCATGAAGCGCAGGCCAAGGCCAAGCCGGTCGGCTTCCTTCTGGCTATGGGCGGCGAGGAACAACTGCATGCGCTTGGCGCCGGAATAGCCACCGGAATTCGGCGGGCCGCCGCTGAATGCAGCGCCGCTGGAGATCAGCACCACGCGGCTGCCGGGTTTCAGCCCGCCGCGCAGCGCCGCCCGGCAGAACAGGAAGGACGCCTTGACGTCCATTTCCCAATTGGCCGAGAACTCGTCCCAGCTCTGGTCCTGAATCGGTGCCGACGGGGCGAAGGCACCGGCGCAGACCACCAGCACGTCCGGTTCGAGCGCCGCGAACACTGCCTCTGGCGCGGCCTCCCGCGTGGCGTCCGCCGCCAGCGTCCTTACGCCCGACGCCTCCCAGGAAAGTTCCTTCAAAGCGTCCGCGCCCCGGGCGACGGCGAGCACGGTTGCTCCCTCGCTCAGCGCGGCTTCCACGATGGAGCGGCCGACGCCCCGGCTGCCTCCGACCACGACGACATTTTGACCTTTCAACGATCCCATGGATCACCTCGCTTTCCGGCCCGGAGGATTCCGGCGCCTAATGATCAGGACAGCGGAGGCGGGTGGAAATCGGTGGTGACGACAATTTTTTGAGGCATTGTCCGGCCGTCACCCGCCGAGAAAGCCGGCAGCGCGAAGGAACGCTCACTCCGCCAGCAATGCCAGCTCCTCCGCCGTCAGATGCCGCGCCGTGCCCTTGGCGAGGTCGCCGATCGGCAGGCTGCCGATGGCGATGCGGATGAGGCGCTTGACCTCGATGCCGTGGGCGGCAAGCAGGCGGCGGATGTGACGGTTCTTGCCTTCGTCGAGCACGATCTCCAGCCAGGCGGTTCGGCCGCCGCTGCGCAAAAGCTCGATCGCGTTGGCGGTCAGGGTCTCGCCGTCGACGGTGACGCCAGTGCGCAGCTCGTCCAGCGTCGTTTCATCCGGCACCGTGGCGACCTGCACGTGATAGGTCTTGGGCAGATGCGAGGCCGGATCCATCAGCCGGTTGGCGAAGCGTGTGTCGTTGGTCATCAGCAGCAGGCCTTCGCTCGCCTTGTCGAGGCGGCCGACCGGCGAGACATAAGGCAAATCGAGCCCTTCGAGACAGGCATAGACGGTGTCGCGCTCGAGCGGATCATCGCGGGTGGTGACGAGCCCGCGCGGCTTGTTGAGCATCAGATAGACCTTGCGCTCGGCAACGACCGCTTCGCCATCGACGGCGATGCGGTCGCGGTTCATGTCGACGCGCAACGCCGCATCGCGCACCACCTTGCCGCCGACGCGCACGCGGCCCGCCGCGATCAGCACCTGCGCCTGCGTGCGCGAACACAGGCCGAGTTTTGACAGCGCGCGGTTCAGGCTGACGCCAGCGCTCGCCGGCCTGCCGGTGTGGTGTGTGTGCCTTGGTGTCATGGCCGTAATGCCGGTGTCGCTCAGGCCGACTGATGGCACAGGCGGCGCCGGCTTCGCAAGCCGGGCGAGGTGGGTTTCGGCACCGCCGCGCTCCACGGCGCCCCCTCTGTCCTGCCGGACCCGGCCCTACGCTATCGCTCCGGGCGTTCGTCGTTCGGAAAGCCAAGCTCTCTCCGCCGATGCCGCGACCGCCTCAGGCGGCTGCCTTCTCGGCCGCGATGCCGTTCAAGACCTGGATCGCATCGGCTGGCAGCTTAAGCTCGGCCGCGGCCAGATTCTCCCTGAGATGGCCGACCGACGAAGTGCCGGGAATGAGCAGGATGTTGGGCGCGCGCTGCAACAGCCAGGCGAGCGCCACCTGCATGGGTGTCGCGCCAAGTTTTTGCGCGACGTTGGCAAGCGTGCTCGACTGCAGCGGCGTGAAACCGCCGAGCGGGAAGAACGGCACATAGGCGATGCCGTCGGCGGCAAGCTCGTCGATCAGCGCGTCATCCTGGCGATGCGCGATGTTGTATTGGTTCTGCACGCAGACGATGTCGACCATGCCGCGCCCCTGCGCGATCTGTTTGCGCGTGACATTGCTCAGGCCGATATGGCGCACAAGGCCCTGGCGCTGCAGTTCGGCGAGCGTGTCGAGCTGCGGCTCGAGCGATCCTTCGGCGGGTCCGTGTATCCCATGCATGGAGCGCAGGTTGACGACCTCGAGCACATCCAGCCCGAGATTGCGCAGATTGTCGTGTACGGCCTGCGTCAGCTCCTGCGGTGACATTGCGGGGATCCACGATGCATCCGCCCCGCGCTTGGCACTGATCTTGGTCACGATGGTGAGGTTGGCAGGGTAGGGGTGCAGCGCCTCGCGGATGATCTGGTTGGTGACGTGCGGGCCGTAGAAATCGCTGGTGTCGATGTGGTCGACGCCGCTGGCAATGGCCTCGCGCAGCACGGCGAGTGCGGCGTCGCGGTCCTTCGGCGGGCCGAAGACGCCCGGTCCGGCCAGTTGCATGGCGCCGCAGCCGAGGCGCTTCACGGTGCGGTCGCCGAGTTTGAAAGTTCCGGCCTTGCTGATGTCGGTCATGGTGTCATCTCCTTTGGATGAGCCAGATATAGACAACGCGTACCTGCACGATAATATGGCGCAATCGGAACGGCCTGTGCGGAAAGGCGAACAATGGCGGCGGATCTGGGCGACCTCCAGGCGTTCATGGCGGTGGCGCGCGCTGGCGGCTTCCGCGAGGCAGCCCGGGTGGGCAGCGTCAGTGCCTCCAGCCTCAGCGAGACGGTGCGGCGGCTAGAGAGCGCGCTCGGCGTGCGGCTCCTCAACCGCACCACGCGCAGCGTCGCGCCGACCGAAGCCGGCGCGCGCCTGCTCGAGCGGCTCGGTCCCGCGCTCGGCGAAGTCGATGCGGCGCTCGACGTGGTCAACGGCTTTCGCGGCCGCCCGGCGGGCACGCTGCGGCTCAACGTGCCGGTCGTCGCGGCGAAACTGGTGCTGCCGCGCCTTTTGCCGCCTTTCCTCGCCGCCTATCCCGACATCCGGCTGGAAGTGACCGCCGAGGACAGTTTCGTTGACATACTGGCGAGCGGTTGCGACGCCGGCATCCGCTATGGCGAGCGGCTGGAGCAGGACATGATCGCCGTGCCGATCGGCCCGCGCCGGCAGCGCTTCGCCACCGCCGCCGCTACGGCCTATCTCGACTGGCACGGCCGGCCCGGCCATCCGCGCGACCTGCTCGATCATGCCTGCCTGCGCGGTCGCTTCGCCAGCGGCTTCACGCCGCCCTGGGAGTTCGAACGCGACGGTGAGGTGGTGAGCGTCGACCCAACCGGCCCGCTGCTGGTCAGCACCGGTACGGCAATGGCGCTTGCGCTCGAGGTGGCGGTCGCCGGCGGCGGCATCGTCTCGCTGTTCGAGGATTGGCTGCGCCCCTATTTCGACGACGGCCGGCTGGAGCCGGTGCTGGAGCCCTGGTGGCAGGAATTTTCAGGCCCGTTCCTCTACTATCCCGGCCGCCGCCTGACGCCAGCGCCGCTGCGCGCGTTTATTGATTTTGTCGGTGGGATGCGCTGGGGGTGATCCCGGACCGATATCGTGCTGCGAGTTGCGCTGGCTCTTGCTCGCTCTGCTTGCCAAGGTCTTCTTCGACCGAGGCCAAATCCCCCGATGTAACACTTTGTTGTCATTGAGGGCCTATCAGGGAGGCGGTACGGCGAAAGCCCGATAAGGAAAGGCGCGCAATGGGTTCGCCCTGGTCCGAATTGCTGGCCAACCTCGCGGTCGTGGCGATGTTCGTTTCGGTCTGGATCCATACGCATGTGTGGCTGGATCGCTGGCCGGCCGCCGCGAAGGCAGCGGTCTTCGGCGTGCTGATGGGCGCGGGCGCCATCGTCCTGATGCTGACGCCCATGCAGTTGCAGCCGGGCGTACTCGCCGATCTCAGGGCGACGATGATTGCCGTTGCCGGCTTCTTCGGCGGTCCTGTCGCCGGCGTCGTCGCCGGGGTCATGGCCGGTGCCTTCCGGACGTTCGAGGGCGGCATCGGCGCCTTCGCCGGCGCGGTGGGGATCGCGGCCGCCATGCTGGTCGGTGTCGCCGGAAACCTTGCCCTGAAAGGGCGGCGGCCCACTGTGGTCGACATCATGCTGCTTGGCGCGGCCGCGGCGGCAGCGTCACTGCTTGGCCTTAGCATCCTGCCGAGGGAGGTCCTGCAAAGGATTCTGCCTGATGTGGCGCTGCCTTCCTCCCTGCTCATCTTTGTCTCGGTGGTGCTATCGGGGCTGACGCTCTACCAGGAGCGGCGGCGTCTCGAAGCGCTGCAGTCCCGGCGCATCTACAAGGCCGTGGTGGAGACACTTCCGGATTGCCTCAACGTCAAGGATCTCGACGGGCGGTTCATCGCTGCCAATCCGGCAACGGCGGAACTGATGCATGCGGCCGACGCCAAGGCGCTGATCGGCAAGACGGACTTCGACTTCTTTCCGCATGAGACGGCCAAGGGCTTCCGCGAGGACGAGCTTGCGGTGCTGGCGTCGGGGGCCTCGTCCACCATCGAACAGCACCTTCACCACGAGGACGGCACCGATGGCTGGCTGGCGACCTTGAAAGCTCCGTTCCGCGACCGGACCGGGGCGGTCGTCGGCCTGATCACCCACAATCGCGACATCACCGCGCGCAAGCAGCTCGAGACCGAGCTGGCGGAAAGCCAGGCAAGGCTCGGAGACGCCTTGACGCACATGGCCGACGGTCTGGTGATGTTCGACCTGGACGGCAAGATGGTGCTGTGCAACGCCCGGTACCGCGCCATGTTTCCGAAGACGGCCGACATAAGAGTGCCGGGTGCCGACTATCGCGACATCTTGCGCGCTTCGGCGGCGCGCGGCGAAGGCATCACGCCGCCGGACGCTGTGAGGAGTGGATCGCCGAAATCATGGCCTCGCAGAAGCTTGTCAGTCACCGTCAGGTCCGGCTTGCCGACGGGCGCTGGCTCGATGTGCGCACCCGGCCGACCGGCGATGGCGGAAGCCTCAGCATGTTTTCCGACATCACCGAGGCCAAGCAGGTCGAGGCCGAACTGATGGCCGCCAATGAGAAGCTGAACCTCCTGGCGCACCGCGACGGCCTGACCGAACTGTTGACGCGGCGCGCCTTCGACGAAGCGCTGGCGCGCGAATTCGCCCGCGCCAGCCGCAACGCAATGCCGCTCAGCCTGCTCATCATCGACGTTGACTGGTTCAAGCGGTTCAACGACCATTACGGCCATCCGGCGGGCGATGAGTGCCTGCGCGTCGTCAGCCGCTGCATCGAGGCGGCAGCCCGCCGGCCGGCAGACGCCGCCGCCCGCTATGGCGGCGAGGAGTTCGGGCTCATCCTGCCCGAGACCGACGCGCATGGGGCCTTCGTCATCGCCGAAAACCTCAGGAGCAAGGTGCGCGACCTCGCTATTGGGCATGCCGGCAGCGAAAAAGGCATCGTCACCGTCAGCATCGGTGTCAGCACCTTCGAGGCCGCCGCCGCCATCGAGATCGCCGATCTTCTGAGCCGCGCCGACGAGGCGCTCTACGGCGCCAAGGCCGCGGGGCGGGACCGGGTGCATGGCTGGCGTCCGCACCTCAGCGGCCAACGCTCGACCGGTTCTCGGCGCAAGACTTGAGCCTTCCCAAATCCTGGGGGCCGGGCTGCCTGTAGAGTTTGGATCGAGGCTGAGCTGGCTATTGCCTAAACGAGGATCAGGCCAGGCACCCTCAACCGCTGTGAACTGAATCCGCGCTGGCGGGATCGAGCTTCACAAGACGAGCCTTCGCCTCGCCGACGCGTTGTTGCGCCGATCGTATCCTGTCACAAAGCCTCAGATTGATACCAACGCCACAGTCCTCGTCCAGCATCGCGTTTGCACGTTCGAGGGCGAGTTCCGCTCGGTTAAGTCGCTGCCTCGCCCTGGCCAGTTCCAAGGTCAGAAGTTCCATTACTGCTGTTTCCGTGGTTACGGTCCCTTCAGGTGGGAAACCGTTGCCGGTCGTTTTGGTTCCGGCTGTTCGCGTGCAGCTGCATTCGCTGCCGCGCGCGCCCTTGACGACCTTCAGGACGGCCTTGGATGGGCAAGGCTGGTGTCGAAAGTGTCCGGCAGGACAGGTGTGCCATTGGGCGCAGTCGAGGCTGTCGTCATCCTGTCGACCGCCGGGATGATGACCATGCGGGCATGCTGCTCCGGCCACAATGGCTTTCCGAAAAGGAAGAACGTGCTGGCGAGAAAACAGACCAGCAAGAGGACGGCCAAGGTATTGGCGATGATCTCACCAAGCTGCATTATCTCTCCTCCAAATCATGCACCTGCAATGGGCAACGAGCACCAGCGGACTATGTTCAACGTGTGGGACCAATGCGCCTGATACTTCGGACTTCAGTCCGAGTTGCGGGTCGAACGATAAAGGCACAACCTGCCTGCGCACCGGCCGAGCCTCCGCCAATGGTGGCAGCCGGAGCATGGCCCGGCCTGCTCGCAACGTACCGAGCCCTCCGCCAAGGCAGGCCGGGCTGCCTCTCCTGAAGCATCATGAACGGACCGCGATTTCCGCGGGCAGCGGCGAGCGTTGATTCCTCGGCAGCGGCTAAGCCCGATCCGCGGGGTGACGGAAAGCACGCCGATACCCGTTAGACAGGGATTGTATGGACGCATCCGCTGTCCCCTCGTTTCAACTCGGCGCCACGATTGCCAGTGAAAAACGACGAGGGCTGCTACCAGCTCACGGTAAAGCTGACGAGCAGGACGGCGATCAAGGCCGATAACGGGACCGCCATCAACAGCGCCGCCTCCATAAGTCGGCTTTCCTTGTCGCTGAACATCAGGATCTCCTCACATCTCGGCCCGAAACCGGGGAATTCAGGGTTCGCCCACCGCATGGAAGCAGCGGGCGAACCCTTTCGGCGCAGGAAGGGACGTTAGCTGCGCCAATTCGAAAAAACACGCGCGGTCGCAGTCCGACTTTCGCCGGCTACCTGCCGGTGACCTTGCAGCGAACAACGAGCGTGAAAGATGGCCGTTCCCGGCGGCGGCTCCGGCAGGACCATTGCGTTTTCAGATGGGACCTAAGTCTGGGGCAGGCCGGACCGAAGCCCGATCCTGGAACATTCAATCCCGCCTGAAGTTCGATCGGCAGCGCGGTGACAATGTTGTAGCTGTGCAGGTTTCAGATGGAGGAACTCATGAAAAAGAATCTTGCCGCCGTAGCCGCGGTTCTGTTGCTCGCAGGCGTCGGCGCGGCCGCCGCCGAGGACGTCGTCATCCAGCCCGAGCAGGAAACAGTGATCAAGGAATATGTGAAGAAGCAGCCGCTGGCTTCGGTCAAGGTTCCCGGCGTGGAACTCAATATCGGCACGGCCTTGCCAGATACCGTTGAACTCCACGAAGTTCCCAACGTCAAATATCGCTACACCGTGATCGACAACCGGACGGTGATCGTGGACCCAGGCACTCACAAGATCGTCAAGATCATCGAGTAACCGCGCCTGGCCCGCCGCCGGGCTGGTGGCGGGCCAACTGCGCAATGTGCCTTGCCTGAGCAATCAGAATTTGCGCGGGCCGATGCTTTTTGTGACCGGCCCGCAAGGGCTGCGGCTTCGCCAATGGTCATCAGCTCGATCTCGCCATCGAGCGTCGATCTTGACCTCGGGATCATCGCTGCTCACCTGCCGCCACTCCGCGCATGGCACCCTCCTGTGGGTAGTGTCTCAGTTTGAAATTTAGTCGTTGAACACCCCCGCCGAATGAGGCGTTCTCGCATCTGCTGGATATCCGCTTCGCCAAGCCGCCCGATCGTCACTTTGGCTTCGCGGAGCCTTTAGGTCCGGTGGGCATTAGCAACTAGCCAGCAAACCTTCTACTGCCCAACTATGGACGCCGCCGGCCGCGCTGAGGTTATCGGGTCGGCGTGACGAAGGACGATCCTCCACGCGCCATCCTCCTGCCGGAAGATGGTGGTGGCCCGAAGAGAAATCGGCACCAGTTTGTCGGCGCCGCCGACCTTGGATTGAAGCCGCTCGATTTCGATGATGTAGCCCAGGTCCGCCGTCGCGTACTCGGCGATTCGCTCAAAGCCGACGACCTGGCCGTCTCGGTAGTTGGTGGCAGCCCGATCCATGGTCTCAGCAGCTTTTATCCAACCCCTGGCCGGTGGACCGAACGGATTGGCGATGATCACGTCATCCCGTCGCGAGTAGAGGTTTTTCAGAGGCTCAGGGTCGCCCTTCACGAAAGCACCCAAAGCCAAATGATCTTGCTCGATAAATTTCGTCAGGTCGGAAGCTAACATCTTACCGTCCTCGTCTGATCTGAACAGAGAACTCTACACCAAAATCCTCCGCTATCGAATACCCTCGATCTGTCTCACGAGACATGACGCCAGACCCCAAGCGTGGTTCCAAGCATACCGGAAGCGAGCCGGCCGCGCGAAAGTCTGTCAATCCGCCCAATAGGGGTCGACCTTGCAGATCCAGAAGCCGGTATGCGAACGGCTCTGAGCGGGGTAGCTGTCACCGCGACGGGTCCGCCTCTTGCTCCTGGCGGCGCCGGGCCAGCGCGCGAATTCGGTCGGCGACCTTGCCGTCCACCGGGTTGTAGACGGTCAGGCTCAAATCCGGCCGGCCGTCGACCGCGAAGGCCGAATATTCGAGTTCGATGTCGCCGAGTTCGGGATGCTTCAGGCGCTTTGTCCCGTCGCCATGGCTGAGCACGTCGTTTTCCCGCCACAGGGCGGCAAACTCGGGACTGGCGCTGCAAAGCTCGTCCACGAGCTGGGCGACCTCGGACACCGCGCCGGCGCGTGCCGCGTCGGCCCGGAACGCGCCGACCACGAAGCGGGCGAGGTTCTCCCAATCGTGCTGCTTGGCGCGGATAGTGGGGCTCAGGAACATGAAACGCAGGATGTTGCGCTGACCCGGGGGCAAGGTGCTGTAGTCGGTCATCACGATTTGCGCGGCGCGGTTCCAGGCGACGACATCCCAGGTCGCCGTCTTGATCAAGGCCGGGCTTGCCTCGAGCGTGTCGATAAGGCGCTGCAGCCTGGGGCTGACGCCGTCGGCGCCGATGTAGCGGACCTCGGGCGGACGCCCCAGCCCCAGCATGAAAAGATGTTCGCGCTCGGCCTCGGTCAGCAGCAGTCCCTTGGCGATCCGGTTCAGCACGTCGGCCGAAGGCGCGCCGCCGCGGCCCTGTTCAAGCCATGTGTACCAGGTCGGGCTGATGTTGGCGCGCTGGGCGACCTCTTCCCGGCGCAGTCCCGGCGTGCGCCTGCGCCCCGAGAAGCCGAACGACGAGGGGTCGAGCCGGGTGCGCCGGTCTTTCAGGAAGGCTGCGAGCGAACCGGCGGAATTGTTGGGCATCCTGTTAGTCATTATACCATGATAAAGTCACTACTTTAATGGAATAATAGACCAGCGATACTGCGCGGGCAACTGTGCAGGAGATTTTGCATGCGTATCTTTCTTACCGGCGCCACCGGCTTCATCGGTTCGGCGATTGTCCCCGAACTTCTTCAGGCCGGCCATCAGGTAATCGGCGTCACCCGCTCGGATGCCGGCGCCGAGGCGTTGGCCGCCGCGGGCGTGGAGGTGTATCGCGGAACCCTCGAGGATCCCGAGGGCCTGCGCGACGGCGCGGCGGAGGCGGAAGCGGTGATCCACACGGCCTTCGACCATGATTTTTCGAGGTTCGCCGAGAATTGCGAAAAGGACAGGCGCGTCATCGCGGCACTCGGCCAGGCACTCGCCGGCTCCGACCGGCCGCTGGTGATCACGTCGGGCACCGGAATGGGCGCCCCCGGCCATGGCCAGTTGGCGGTCGAGGACGTCTTCAACCCCAGCCATCCCAATCCGCGCGTCGCCACCGAACTCGCCGGGAATGCTCTGCTGGAGGCGGGCATCAACGTGTCGGTGATGCGGCTGCCGCAGGTCCATAACACGGTCAAGCAGGGGCTGATCTCGCCGCTCATCGAAATCGCGCGCCAGAAAGGCGTCTCGGCCTATGTCGGTGAAGGCCGCAATCGCTTTGCGGCGGGCCACCTCCTCGACGTGGCGCGCCTCTATCGCCTTGCCGTGGAAAAGCGGCAGCCGGGCGCCCGCTATCACGCCGTCGGCGAGGAAGGCGTCGAGGTGCGCGCGATCGCCGAGGCGCTTGGCCGGGGCCTGAACCTGCCGGCCGTTTCGATCGCGCCGGAAAAGGCGGCGGAGCATTTCGGCTGGATGGCGATGTTCGCTCCCATGGACCTGCCGGCCTCCAGCACGCTGACCCAGGCGCGGCTCGGCTGGCGTCCGACCGGGCCGACGCTGATCGCCGATCTCGACGCCATGCGCGGCAATTGACATAGCCGGCGTGACTTCACGGTCTGCGACGGCCGCCTCTTACGCGCATCAGTATCGGACCTACTGTAAGCTTCTGATTTTATGCATGTCGTCGTCCCGGAACCGAGCACACTTCCGGGCGACATGCATTAGGCCGCTTCAAGCGCCATCACCTTCTCCGCTGCCTTCGCCAGAAACCCGGATCGCGTATAGCCATGGGCTTCGGCGAAGGCATCGATCCGCTGGAGAACGTCGTCCGGCAGGGTCACGTTGATACGCACCGCCTTCCTGGCTCCGGTCCTTGCCGCGACCAGGATTGCAACGCCGTCGCGATTGTCGGCGTCTGTCATCACAGCCTCAAGACTGGAAGGCTCTGGAATGGCGTCGCCATCCTCGACCAGCCCCTCGATATGGAGGGCAAGGGCCTCTTCGGCCATGGACCGGGCGTCATCCAGATCCTTGCCGGCGGTAATCACGCTGGGAAATCAGGGAAAGACACGCCGAAGTCGTTGTCGGCATCCTTGTGGATAAGTCCGATATACTGCTTCATGTCAGTCACCTCGGTTTCAGTCCAGATTGCTTTTCGATGTCCCCGAAGGAGCGGCCCGCCTACAATCCTAAATTCCGACCAATTCCGACAAGTCGCTGTCCGGCTCTGTTATATCGATGTTGCACAAACGGTTGACCCTGGGTTAGCATCCTCTTGTTGACGCCGATCGGAGGAATTTAGGCGGTCAGCTGGAGCGGCATGCGTTCTTGGCGCAAGGAGGATGCTCCAACACTTTAACCGGCGCGTGATCCTTCCTGAAACCGGTCCCGGTTTTTAGGGACGTGCGCTTCTGTGGAGGAGGAACCCATGAACAGACGCGAATTCCTGATGACGTCCGTGGCCGCGGGCGCCATGATGCTGGCCGCACGGTCGGCTTTCGCCGCGGACAAACTCACCATTCTCGGCTCGGTGCCCAGTCTTGGCTTTCCGTTTTTCGTGCACATGCTGAACGAGATCAAGGCCGAAGCGCAGGCGCAAGGCGTCAACCTGACCGAGAGCGACGGCCAGAACTCGGCCACCAAGCAGACCGCCGACATCGAGGCTGCCCTGGTGCAGAAGGTCAACGCGATCGTCATCTCGCCGCTCGACGTCAACGCGCTGGCGCCAGCCATCGAGGAAGCGGTCAAGGCCGGGGTTCCCGTGGTGACGATCGATCGCCGCGTCGACGGTGTCCAGGGCATCCTTGCCCATGTCGGCGCCGACAACGTCAAGGGCGGCGAGGCGGAAGCCCAGGCCGTGGTTGCGGCATTCCCCAATGGCGCCAAGCTGTTCCATCTGCAGGGCCAGCCGGGCGCGGGTCCCGCGATCGACCGCAACAAGGGCGTGCACAATGTGCTCGATCCGCTGAAGGACAAGTACCAGATCATCTATGAGCAAACCGCCAACTTCGCCCGCGCCGAGGCACTGACGGTGACGGAAGCCGGCCTTGCCGCCAACGGCAAGCCGGACGCCATCATCTGCGCCAATGACGATATGGCGCTGGGCGCGCTCGAAGCGTGTGCCGCGCGCAACTTCAGCGACGTCAAGATCTACGGCTTCGATGCGCTGCCGGAAGCGCTGGTCGCCGTGCGCGACGGCAAGCTCGCCGGCACGGTCGAACAGTTCCCCGGCAAGCAGTCGCGCACCGCCGTACAGATCGCGGTCTCCTACGCCAAGGACAAGACCGAGCCGAAGGAGAAACTGGTGCTGCTGACCCCCATCGTCATCGGCAAGGACAATCTCGACAAGGCGGAAAGGCTGAACGAGACGAAGTAGGGCTCGCATGGAGAGGCTGGCGGGACAGCACCCCCCTCTGGCCTGCCGGCCATCTCCCCCGCAAAGGGGGAGATCGGCTGTTGTATCTGCTTTCGCCAATCTCCAGCCTCGCAAGCAGCGTTCGGCAGTCGACACTGCCGATCTCCCTCCTTGCGGGGGAGATGGCCGGTAGGCCAGAGGGGGGTTCAAGCGCCGACAGGGCCAGCATGAACCGTGTCAAGGGAGCCACACTTGTCTTCAGTTGAAGCCGCATCCCCCGTCCTGCTTGCCGTCGAGGGCGTCACCAAGCATTTCGCCGGCGTCACCGCGCTGAGCGATGTCTCGCTCGATGTCCGCCCCGGCGAAATCCTCGGCCTGCTCGGCGAAAACGGCGCGGGAAAATCGACGCTGTTGAAAATCCTGTCCGGTGTCATGCCGCCTTCCGGCGGCCGCATCACCTTCGACGGCGCCGACTACCAGCCGGCGAGCCCGCAGGATGCCAAGCGGCACGGCATCGTCACCATCTACCAGGAGCTCAGCCTGATCCCGACGCTGACGGTGGCGGAGAACATTTTCATTGGCCGCGCGCCGACCGGCCCGCTCGGACTGGTGAGCTGGCGCAAGATGGAGCAGGATTCCCGCGCCATCATTGCCCGCGTCGGTCTCTCCATCGACCCGATGACGCCGGTATCGGCGCTGTCGGTGGCCGAACAGCAGCTGGTCGAGATCGCCCGTGCATTGTCTTTGAAAAGCCGCCTGATCATCATGGACGAGCCGACCTCGGCGCTGACCGAGACAGAGGTGCAGCGCCTGCTGTCGATCATGGACCGGCTGCGCAAGGACCATGTCGCGATCATGTTCGTCACCCACCGGCTGGAAGAGGCATCCGCCATCTGCGACCGCATGACCGTGCTGCGCGACGGCAGGCTGGCGGGGCATCTCGACCGTCAGGGCGGGCCGATCAAGCTGCCCGCCATCATCGAGAAGATGGTCGGGCGCGCCGCCTCCGAACTTTACGCGCGGCCGGCGCAGCGCGCGGTGGCTGGCGATGTCGTGCTTTCCGTGCGCGACTTGCGCACCGTGCGCGACCCCGAGGCGCCGCATGCCATCGTGCTCGACGGCGTCGATATAGACCTCAAGGCCGGCGAGATCCTCGGCGTCGCCGGCCTCGTTGGCTCAGGCCGCACCGAGCTGGCGCGCGCCATTTTCGGCGCCGACCGGATCGCTGCGGGAACGATCACGCTCGACGGCAGGGAAATCGCGCCTGCTTCGCCGGCCGACGCCATCGCGCTCGGCATCGGCCTGGTGCCGGAGGACCGCAAGCACCAGGCGATTTTTGCCGCGCTTGGTATCCTGCCGAATTTCTCGGTCGCCTCGCTTGGGCGTTTCAGCAACGGCTTCGGCTTCATGGCCGAGCGGCGCGAGCGCGACGCGCTGTCGGGGTTCAGGAAGATGCTGTCGATCCGCATGGCGTCGGCCGAACAGGTGATCGAAGGCCTGTCGGGCGGCAACCAGCAGAAGGTGATCCTGGCGCGCTGGCTGGCGCGCGATCCAAAAGTGCTGATCGTCGACGAGCCGACGCGCGGCGTCGATGTCGGCGCCAAGGCGGAAGTGCACCAGATCCTGGTGCAACTGGCGGCGCGCGGCATCGCGGTGATGATGATCTCGTCCGAGCTGCCCGAGGTGCTGGCGGTGTCGGACCGCATCGTCACCATGCGCAAGGGGCGCATCACCGGGCAGATGCCGGGCGTCGAGGCAAACGAGGAAAAGCTGATGGAATTGATGGCGCTCGACAGGCAGGATACGCCGGGACAGGACGCGCCGGCACAGGATGCGGAAGGGCAGACACGATGAGCATCGCCGAGGAACAGAACCAGCGCGGCGGCGTGATGATCGCCCGACTTTTGATGAGCTTCGGGCCGCTGCTGTTCCTGGCGGCGCTGATCGTCGTCTTCACCGTGCTGAAGCCGAGCTTCATGGACCCGATCAACCTGTTCAACATCACCAGGCAGATCTCGATCACCGGGTTGATCGCGCTCGGCATGACCTTCGTTATCCTCACCGCCGGCATCGATCTGTCGGTCGGCTCGCTGCTGGCCTTCTGCGGCATGGTGGCGGCCGTGGTGGCCAAGGGCGGCACCGCCAACACGCTGTCGCTGTCGACGTCAGGCACGCAGGGTTTTGGCTGGTTCGCGGCGCTGCTGGCCGCCGTGATTGTGGGCGCCTTGGCCGGCGGCGTGCAGGGGTTCGCGATCACAAGGCTGAAAGTGCCGCCCTTCGTCGTCACGCTGGGCGGGCTGACGGTGTTCCGCGGGCTGACGCTGACCATCTCCAATGGCGGTCCGATCTCCGGCTTCGACGCCTCGATGCGCTGGTTCGGCACCGGCCTGATCGGCCCGGTGCCGGTGCCGGCGCTGATCTTCGCCGTCGCCGCTATCCTGTGCCACATCGTGCTGCGCTACACCCGCTACGGCCGTGCCGTCTATGCCGTCGGCGGCAATGCCGAAGCGGCACGGCTGTCGGGCCTGCGCGTCGACCGCATCCTGGTCTCCGTCTATGTCATCGTCGGCTTCTTCGCCGGGCTCGCCGCCTTCGTGCTGTCGGCGAGGCTGAATTCTTCCGAAGCGGTGGCCGGCATCGGCTACGAGCTGACGGTGATCTCCGCCGTCGTCATCGGCGGCACCTCGCTGTTCGGCGGCATTGGCTCGGTCGGCGGCACGGTGGTGGGCGCGGCGCTGATCGGCGTGCTGCAGAACGGGCTGCAGTTCAACAACGTCTCTTCCTACACGCAAAGCATCGTCATCGGGCTCATCCTGATCCTGGCGGTGGCGTTCGACCGGTGGCTGAAATCACGGGTGAGGAGATAGGGTGGTTTCTCCTTCTCCCCCAAGGGGAAAAGGGATCACCGGCTGCCGCGTTGCTTGCAAAACGTCCTCGCCTGAAACCCGCAAACGGCGCTGTCGAACCTCACGCCGCCTGCTTTGCCCACAAACCATGGCCGTAGCGGCGGAAGAAACGGGCTATGAGAAGCTGCTGCCTTGCCCTGGCGAGATCGGGCAGGCGCCGTTCCTGGCGCCAGCGCGGCATGTTTCGCCAGCCGGCGATGAACCGGATCGCATCCTCGACGGCTTCGTGCGCCGATAGCGCCGGGCCGATCGCGGCCAGGAACAGAAGCTCCGTTTGTTTCAATTCGTCGATGACGGTCTTGCGCCTGAAATGATCCAGGCGGGCCTGCGCGATGCCGTTGCGGCGGATCGCCTCGAAGGCTTCGAGCAAAGCGGGACTGTCGCCGGTGTAACCGCAGGCGCGGGCGAAATCGGCGGCATCCATTCTTGCTCCCGATCTGGCGCGTGCAATTCCGCGCCGACTCATATTTGCAAGTTGCATATAAGCATAACTCAAACTGACATAGAAGAGAGACTTTTGGAGGAGTTTGGAAACTGCGACTCGACTCCTGCTTCAAAACACGGGAAGATGTGAACAAATCACGAACAAAAGGACGGAGAGCTAATGGCGTTGCCGGGCAGGGAAGCAGTGATCGCGCAGGTCGCCTCGTTGTCGGTCGAGTGCGCCGATTGCGGCCGCAACAGGTGGTGGCGACCCGATGAGTTGAAGCGCTTCGGGGTGAACGGGAACACGCCGCTGGCCGCGCTGTCGGGTCGCATCGTCTGCTCGGCCTGCCGCGCCGACGGGCTGCCGGGGGCCGCGGTCTCGATCCAGGCCGCGTTCATCGACGAGCGCCAGCGCGTGCGCTCGGAAGCGCGGATGCTGAGCGATCGCGAAGCGCCGCTGGCAGGCTCGAGGCGGGCTTGAGAAGCGCTGACTGGCAGAGTTGTCAGGAAACGTCGTCTTCGTCGAAGAGAACAACGTCTCGCCCGCCATGAAAGACTCGCAAGATCGTCACGGTCTTGTCCTTGACGCTGAATGCTATCGTGGCCCGCCGGCGATAG
This sequence comes from Mesorhizobium salmacidum (SeqCode), assembly GCF_037179605.1. Classification (NCBI taxonomy): domain Bacteria; kingdom Pseudomonadati; phylum Pseudomonadota; class Alphaproteobacteria; order Hyphomicrobiales; family Phyllobacteriaceae; genus Mesorhizobium; species Mesorhizobium salmacidum (SeqCode). The sequence goes on along the minus strand of NZ_JAPYKS010000019.1, from coordinate 95,269 downwards.
CCCACGGTCCGCAGGCCCGGTCTAATGTCATCGTGGCGTGTGCCGCGCTCAGGAAAAATGTCAAATTCCGCACAATAGTCGATCAGGCGATCGACATAGATTCGCGCAATCCGCTCGCCTGCCTGGGGCACCAGATAGGACAGCAAATCCGCCAGATCGTTCTCCGCGGCCTTGCTGAAGGCAACCCTGTACGTCATGTTTTGCGGGAGGGTTTGCTCACTAGCTCGTCAATGCGGCCGTGCAGTCGCGCGCGCACTTCCTCGAGAGGCGCAACGAGTGAAGGATCCTTCTGGAGTGCGTCCATCGTCGGTGCAACCTCTTCATGCAACCAGCGATCGACCGCAGCGTCACGCGCGGCGAGAGTTCTCAGGCCATCGCGGATAACTTCGCTTTCGGTTGCGTATTCTCCTGATGAAACCTTGTCCTTCACCATCCGCGCCATCTCGAGCGGCAAGGTGATAGTCAGGGGCTGGGTACTGCGCATGTGGTTTCCCGAAGCAAATTTGATGTGTGACTTAATCATACGCTTTTTCGCGAACTGCCGCTAGTGAGCTGGCGGCTTGGCACATGGCGAGCCTCAATACCCCAGCAGTTCCTTCAGCGGGATGACGCGCCAGACTTGCTTGATGGCGTAGCGGTTGAAGGTCAGCGTCTTGGGCGGATTGTATTGTTCGACCACCAGCTCGCCCGCCGTGCGCCGGACCAGTTTCTTGATGAAGGCCTTGCCGTTCTTCTCGTTCTCTTCCGGAAAGGTCTCGATCACCACATGGTCGCCCGGCACCGCGTCGCGGCCGCCGCAATAGATCATGTCGCCGGGCTCGTAGCGCGGCACCATGGAATCCGAGAGCACATGCAGCGCGAACACTTTCGGCAGGTTGCGGACCCCTGGCGGACGCTGGACGTATCCCGCAGGCTCGCCGTTGAAGGTGAAGTCGCCGTCATCGCCGCCGACGGCGGCGCCGAGCACCGGAATATCCATGGCTCCGGCCGGCAGGGGGCCGGCATCGGTGACGATCTCGGCGTCCGCCACCGGGCCGGCATCGTCAAGGAAAACGACCTCGCCCTTGCCGAGCGCCACGGGGTCGACGCGCAGGAAGGCGGCGGTCTTCAACAGGTTCTCGGTCTTGGGCAGGTTGCGCCCGGTTTCCCAGTTGCCGACGGCGGCGACATCGGTGTCGTTGTGCTCGGCGATGTGGCGCATGACCAGGCCGCGCTGCTTGCGTGCCTGGCGGATCGCGGCCCCGACCCTGATCGAAAGTTGCGTTTTCACCATGGCCTCATGTGACCAACAAGCCCTGCTTTCGTCCATGAAAGAATGGCTTGCATCAATGTTTGAGTTATGCTTATATCACCTCATGCAAAAGCTCAACCCCCTCAGAGTCGACAGCGCCTCCAGCCCGGCCTTGCCGGGCTGCCCTTTCTCTTCCGCCCCGGCCGCCTCCTCCCCGGCCGGGGCGCAGCGCGAAGCCGATTGCCTTGGTGCATCGGCCTCGCGCCCGGTCCGCCCGTCACTGGCGGCCGGAACGGCCGGAGCCGCCGCTCCCCGCGGCTCCGGCCCGCCATTCTACCCGGCCGCAGGTTGTTCCCTGATCCGCACCCAGGACGGCACCGTCATCCCCTGACGAGCCCAAGACGGGCAGGGCGGTCGCCGCCCCTGACAGGGACATGGCGCGGGCGCGGTTTGCGCGCCTCGCCGCGCCGACCGACCGCCGGGGCTGACAGCAGCCCTTCCACGGCAATCCCAGCGGCCGACAGGCCAGACCAAGCCCGGCAGCGCCCATCGCGTCTGCGGGCGAACCCGACGCTTGCCTGACGGTGCCGTGCGCGGCGGCCGCTGGCCGCGCAATGGAGACGGACATGGCAGGCTACAGCGACAGCGAATTGCAGGCGATTGCCGCTTGGCTGAAGGACGGGCTTTCGGCATCGAGGATCGCGGCCGCGTTCAGCGCACAGCGTGGCGCGCGCGTATCGCGCAACGCCATTATCGGCATCGTCCACCGCAACGGCATGCTGGGCGCGATCGGCTTTGCCAATGGCAAGGGCCTGCCGGCGGCCGGTGCGGCGACGGCCAAGGCAGCGCGCCGCGCCGCCAAGGCGGAAACCACAATCGAACGTGCCGGGGCCGCGCTGCAGCCGGCCAAACCCGCCGCGCGGCCGAAGCGGGCTCCTTCTGTCGTTCGGCCACGGCTTTTCCAGCGCGAGGCGGGCGTGCTGATCGCCGATGGGGAAACCTACCGTTTCAAGGTACCCGCACCGCCACGTGGTCCCATCGGCCGACAGCCGCATGGCGTGGCCATGCGCTTCATCGACTGCCTGTTCAGCCGCTGCCGAGCGCCGCTCGACCTGTCGCTGGAGGAAGACCCTCAAAATGGTGCGCCCGGCGGGCGGCCGGGCCAGGACATGCTGTGCTGCGGCATGCGCACCAGGGCCATGAAAAGCTACTGCACCTATCATCAGGCGCGCTTCCAGCGCCGTGTTTGCGAAGCCGGTTGAAGCTTGGTCCCTACTTCCAGTTTACGGGGAGAAAGTCGCTCCTGCGTGCCATCGCCAGTCCCGATCGCCGCGAAATATTGGGAGAATTGCTTTGAACAGCTATCGCGCCGCACCGCTATTTCGGTATCTGGCGGCCCTGTTTGGGCAGGCGGCTCTGCACCGTTCGTTGCTCCAGCACCGTCGCCGGGCCGCCGCCGGCAACCAGGATGCCGGCAACGCGAGCAAAGCCGGTGAACACTTTTATCGCATCGGACTGCGAGATCTGCGCCGCGATGGCCGCGCTGCAGGCGTTGAGCGCGCTACGATAGACGTGGCCCCGCCGCTCGATCGGCCAACGCTGCAGGAAATCGGCGGCATCGCTGACGTTTTCGATCTCCTCGACATGTCCGTCCAGGGACACTTTGAGCGGTACTCCGGTTTTCATTGTACCCACGGCGTTCACCTTCGGTCCAGGCGCGGCATTCAAGCCGACGCTCATAAACGCACAAGGCCGGCAAGCGGTTGCATCGCCGCCCTCTCAGGGGCTCGCCGCGGCGTCGAGCCACTCATGCGCGCGGCTTCTTGGCTTGGCTACCAATATGCCTTGTTGCCTTGCCGCCTCTCGAAAGGCCTCGAAGGCGGGGCGCGGGCAGCAAGTACCCTCGACCGCGAGCCGGATGAGCCGAGCCGCCTCGAGATAGGCCGGCGCGGTCTTGTCGGGCCATTGGTGACGAAGCGCCGTTGCCGCATCGGCCACCGAGCCGACCAGCATGGTCTTGTTGTCGCAAAAACGCAGGGTCACCGGCATGAAAGCCGTCATGGGCGGTCCTCCCGTTCGCAGGAACGCGTCATAACGTGCGGACCGGCGGCTGGTTCCATCAGCGCGGCTGGAAGCACGGCGTGGAGCGCGGCATGAGCGAACGGCCCTTCATGCAGCTCTACGTCTCTGATTTCGTCGGCGACACGCTGCAGCTCTCCACCGAGCAGATCGGCGCCTACATGCTGCTGCTGATGGCAATGTGGAATGCCGGCGGCGGCTTGCCCGACGATGATGCCAGGCTGGCGCGCGTGGCGCGGCTGCCGTTGAAACGATGGCGGGCGATCAGCGCCGAGCTGCTGGCCTTCTTCGAGCGCGAGAGCGGCGAGATCGGCCACAAAAGGCTGACGAAGGAGCTGAGCAAGGCGCGGCTCAAGAGCGAGGCGAGGGCGGCCGCGGGCGCGCGCGGCGGAGCCGCCACCGCCTTGAAAACAAAGGCACATGCCGGGGCAAATGCCGATGTTTTGATGCGGCATTCTCCAGAATCCAGAAACCAGATGGAAAAAGCTCCCGCTTTTTCAGCGCGCGAGGCGCGCGAAAGACCGGGGACTTCGATTGGGGGTGAGGCGACGTCGGGATCGCGCGGCCCCCAAAAACCGCAGGGCTGGATCAGGCCGAAGACCCACAGCGACGCCGCCAACGCCATCATCGAGGAGATCCGCGGATATGACCACGGCCGAACTGCAGCAGGCGACGAAGGCGCTGGCGGCAATGTTCTCCTGCTTCCCGCAATCCGCCCTGACTGATGTCGAGATGCAGCTGCGCGGCTATCTCGGGGCCGTCAGCGATGCCGAGTTGGGTGACTTGCAGGCCGCCATCCAGCGCTTCGTGCGCGGCGAGGTGAAGAGCGGCAACGCGCAGTTCTGCCCTTCGAGCGCGCAGCTCTGCATCGAAGTGCGCGAGCGGCGCTTGATGCGGGAGCTGCTGGCGCGGCGCGGCGTGGAGGCGGCCGCAAAGCTGGCGAAGCGATGAGGAGTTTCGATCGACAGGTCGGCGCGAAGGATCGCGACCTTCCAAGGAAACACACCCGACCCCCAACAGGAGCCACATCCATGCCCAAGAAAACCAAAGCCGCCAGGCCGCAGGCGCCGAAACTGCCGAGGGGCGAGGCCGAGCAGGTGCGCATCCGCCGCGAGGTCGGCCATGATTTCGCGCTGAAGGACGATGCCTTCGGCCGCAAGCGGCTGACATCAGGCACGGCCGAGGCGCGGCGCGTCTACGAGGTGTCGAATGACGGCCACACTTCCACCGGCGGCATCGTACGGGTGCGCAATGTCGACCCGCTCCTGGGCATCACCTCGCTATCGCGGCAGCAGCGCGAGGCCGGCCTGCGCTACCGCGAGCATTTCCAGTCCAGCCAGCGGGCTGATATCAAGCCGATGCGCTGGACGGAGCGCGTCGACGGCGGTCGCATCGGCGGCGGCATCGCCGATAGCGTGCTCAACGCCGGCCGCGCGCATGCCGCCGCGACACGGGCGCTCGGGCATTGGGACGTGGCGGCGATCGTGCAGAAGGTCGTGTGCCTGGAACAGCCGGTGAAGACCGTGGCCGAGCAGGATGGCGACGGACGCGACGTGGTGACGAAGCTGCTGAAGGTGGGACTCGACCTGCTGGCCGTGCATTATGGGATGATGATGGGGCGGTGAGGTGGTCCCACACCGCCGAATGCTTCTGCAACGGCTATGATTGATCCGGCCGACGGCATGCCGGCCAGATCAATTTGAACGGTCAATAGCGGCAGACACGCACTCTTTCGATGATCCGGTGGTGATGACGCCAGTGCTTCACCACCTCGGTGTGGCAGCGACGACTGTGCATGCCGTAATAGCGCGGCCGATAGCCGTTATCGTACATGCTGTAACGGTAGTGGTGACGGCCGTAATAGGGGCCATAGTCGGAGTAGTCGCGGTAATAGTCCCCATAGTAGTCGCGATGTCTGGGAACGTAATAATCGTCATCATAGCCGTTCCCGATGCCGAGCGTGATGCTGGCGGCATTTGCCGGGGCCATCACCGCCACCGCCGAAGCAACCGCGATCACAGAAGCGAGCAAGAGTTTTTTCATGACAACCTCCTCTTTCAAGGTGTGTCTAATAAACGCTGAGGTCGCAGCCCTGTTCCCATAAATCGCTGAATCGATGGTTCGAGCGGTGTACCGTGGCGGCGAAAGCACCTGCCGCTGGGCGGTGCCTGGCCGCACCTGTCGGCGGTCACAAAAAAGACAACCCCGCTAGCGGGGCTGTCTCCATGGCCGCGACTCGTTGTCAGCTGCCGCCAATCAATTTCACGCTGCTGCAGAATTCCGGATGCGTGTTGGTGGGGTTGGCGTTCTTGACCTCGTCAGCGCAGGCGGTTCTCATCGCCGTCTGGTCTTCGGGCGTCAGCGCCTTCCAGGCTCTCGTGAAGGCGTCGTTGCTGACCATCGTTTTCATGCCGGAGTCCGTGTAGAACGGCTTCATCTTGGCAGGATCATCGAGAGCGGACGTTCCCTTGCTGGATCCCGCGAGAGCCGAACCGGTGACCATTGAAAGCGCCATCGCGCCAAGACAGATCATCTTGATGTTCATCGTGGGGTCCTTCCCTGTTGCTTTGTGACCGTCGAAGCAACGATCAAGCTTTTTAACGAAACAGTTTGCCCGGAAGTTCCGGATTGTCAGGTCAAAATTGCTCAAACAAGCCAAAACATATTCCAGAAAATCCTAAACGTTCGAGAAATTCGAACGCAGGGCAGAGCGGTCCAGGATTTTGTTATCTTCGCCAACCTTCTCCCAGTTTCGCGATTTGCGGATGGTTCCGGAGGCGGTCTCGGCTCGGCAAAAAAAGGCCCGCCGGCGAGCCAGCGGGGCATTGATTGGAGGGTCTCGCCCGGGAGGCGATCACGCAGCAACGGGGCCGGCTCGCGGAACGTTTCAGCGCTCCCTCTCTGTTTTCGCAGCGATGGTTACGCCGGTCTCAGCCGGCTCCTGCCCGGCGCCCCCGCGCGGCTGCGCCATCGACCGTGCCGCATCCGCTCCGGCCGCCAGGATGCGATCCGACAGGTCCGCACCCTCCACCGCGCGGGCCAGTTGAAGCGCGCCGATGAGCGTCGCGAAGATACCGAATGCCACCGCCTCCGGATCGCTTGTATGCGGCGGGAGAGCGGCCGACACCTGGCGCACCAAAGTCATCAAGCGTTCGGTGTAGAGTTGTCGCGTTTCCGGCTGCTCCCGCGCGATTTCCGGCAACAGGGCGGCGGAAGCGCAGCCCGTGCCCGGATTGTCGCGGTGCTGCGCCGACAGATAGGCATCTACGGCCGTTGCCAGGCCGCCGGAGGCCAGCGCCTGCGCGATCTGACCCGACTGACCCTCCAGCGCCGCCGCCACGCATTCCCGGACAAGTGCCGCCTTGGAGGGAAAGTGCGGATAGAAGGCGCCGTTGGTCAGCCCGGCGTCGCTCATGATGCTTGCCAGTCCCGAGGCGGCGATGCCATCGCCCCGGAACCGCTGTGTGGCGACCTCCATGATCCGGCTGCGCGATGCGTCCTTCCGGCCCTTTTCGTAACGCATGTCCTGTCCTTCCCAAGCCTCTATTGAATTATGATCATAATCTGATATTACGAACATAATTCAACGCTTGGAAGAAAGCTAGCCCTGACGGGCTCCGGAGCCTCAAAATGAAAGCGCATTCGGGAAAGACCGCGATCGTGAAAGAGCGAATATGATGAAAGCCTTTGTCGCCGACAAATATGCGAAGAAAGGCGCGCTGCGGCTCGCCGACATGCCTGAACCGGAATTGCGAGACAATGATGTCCTGGTCGAGGTCCACGCCGCCGGCGTGAACCTTCTGGATTCAAAGCTCCGGGACGGGGAGTTCAAACTCATTGTGCCTTATCGGCCACCCTTCGTCCTTGGCCATGACGTGGCCGGCATTGTCGTGCGGGCCGGATCGAAGGTCCGCAAGTTCAAAGCCGGCGACGAAGTCTATGCGAGGCCGCGCGACGGACGGATCGGGACATTCGCCGAATTCATCGCCATGGATGAGGCCGACGTCGCCCTGAAGCCAAAAAACCTCAGCATGGAGGAAGCCGCTTCCATTCCCCTGGTTGGTCTGACCGCCTGGCAGGTGCTGGTCGAAAGGGCAGGGCTGAGGAAAGGCCAGAAGGTCTTTATCCAGGCCGGCTCCGGCGGGGTGGGCACGTTTGCCATCCAACTGGCGAAGCATCTCGGCGCGACGGTTGCGACAACGGCGAGCGCGGCGAACATGGGCCTAGTGAAAAGTCTCGGCGCCGATGTCGTCGTCGACTATCGTAGGGACGATTTCGAGAAGGTCCTGCAGGGCTACGACGTCATCGTGAACAGCCAGGATGCCAAGACGCTCGAAAAATCGCTGCGCGTGCTGAAGCCGGGCGGCAAGCTGATATCCATTTCCGGTCCGCCGGATCCCGGGTTCGCCAGGAAGCAAGGCCTCAACGTCGTGCTGAAGCTGGTGCTGCGGCTGCTCAGTCTCGGCATACGCCGCAAGGCCAAACGCGCCGGTGTGGACTATTCCTTCCTGTTCATGTGGGCGCAGGGCGACCAGCTGAGCCGGATCACGTCGCTCATCGAAACCGGCGTCATACGTCCCGTCATGGACCGGACTTTTCCGTTCGAACAGACCAACGAAGCCTTGGCCTATGTCGAAACGGGGCGTGCCAAGGGCAAGGTGGTCGTGAAGGTCAGATAAGGATGGCCGGGAGCCGCAGGACCCAATGTCGCGGCGACGGCCGGTTCGCTAGCCGGCGCTAACCGCCGGCCCTGTCTCGATCTCCTGAAGATAAAAAACCTTGCTCGGCTGCAGATGGTCGACGCAGAGCTGCGCCAGCACCCAATTGTCGCTGCGTTTCAGCGCCTCGATCATCATCAGGTGGTGCTGGCGCGAGATGTCGAGCTTGTCCCGGTCGGCCAGCGAATTGGCCCGTACCGGCAGGCTGAGGCGCATATAGTGCTCGATCGAGGACACCAGATAGGCATTGCCGCAGGCCGAGAACATGGTGAGGTGGAAACGGTCATTGGCCTCGTGGATGCCTCTGAGATAGCCGGCGTCGACATGGGCGCTGTAGACGTGGTGGATCTCGGTCAATTCGCCGATCAACGCGTCGCTCGCCGGCAGGCGGATCATCAGCGCGGCCTGGCGCTGCAGCATCTCGCGCACCTCGTAGATCTGGCGGACCTCCTCGGGCGCGAGCCGGCGCACCATGGCGCCCTTGTTGCGCTCGCGCGTGGCGACGCCGAGCCTTTCCAACTGGTAGAGGGCCTGGCGGATGGTGTGGCGCGAGACCGGGAAACGGGCCAGAAGCACGTCCTCGACCAGGCGCGTGCCGGGCGCCAGCCGGCCGAAGATGATGTCTTCCTCCAGCGCGTGGACGATATCGGCTTCCTTGCCGCCATAGTCGACCGTGTTGAGCATCGCGACCCTCTTGTTGGTCCGGCCAATGAGGATTGACCCCGGCCAATTTCTCATTGGCCGCAAGCCACTCTAGAGCATTTCCGGCGAAAACAGGATGCTCCATCCCTTTGTTCGCTGCTTGCGGGCCGACAGGGAAAGGCCCGCCACCGACGCGACTCGTGACGGGCCTTCTGGAGTACGCCGGGCTTCCCACCGCCCGGCCATTTGCAAAACCTGCCGGCGGCGCGATCGTTCCATCACAACAGGAAGCTTACCCCGGGGGGAACGGGCCTTGCGGAGGTGCAGCTATCCGCGGCAACCGCCGACAGTCTCACGCTTCCAAAAGCGTCGGCCTATTTGTGAATGAGCCATTCTATCAAGCCGGTCTCGACCCGCTCGTAGCCGGTAAACTCGGACACCAGGTTTTTGGCCAGATCGCGCCATTGACACTCGGGCAGGTTCGCTTCCCTGACCAAATCTCGAAATACAGCGCGGAGAATGTCGGCATCGAACGCGGAGACGGCAACGGGAGCCGCGTCTTCCCAGGCTTGGCCGGTGTCATCGCGATGGCGGCGGCGAAGCCGTTCCAGAAGCTCGCGTGATTGCGCGATCGCGCGCCGGGAATGGTCCAAATCGCGGCGAAAGGCGGCTTTTCCAGCAATGGAACGATGCCGTAACAGGAAGCTGGCTTCGATAGCTGCCTGCGCCATGTCTATATGGCTTTCAACCATCGCTACCTCCCTCAGGACTAATTTACTCCTCCGAAGGGGTATCTCAAAGGGGATTCACGTACGATTTGGTACGAGGGGAAGCTCGGCGGAGTATTGAACGGACCGGCCCGAACAGCGCAGGCGTGCGCAACGGCGACGCCCGCTTTGGTCGGGTGTAATGTCCCGACGACCATGTCAGCCCCTGGGCGACATGCATCAGTTCCTGTCCGACGGCTTCGAGCGCATCCTCGACACTGTCTCGCGCTCGGCGCGTTTGGAGCGCAGCGGCGGCAGGCCGCGATCGATCAGGTCCATGTCTTCCAGCACCATGTCGCCCATGCGCTTGAAGGCGATGTCGAGGGCGCCGGCGCGGTGGGCGGAGCGCAGGAAGCCGGGCAGCGTGCGCACGGGATGGTCGCCCGCCAGCGGCTCTTCGGGGAAGACGTCGCTGGCGGCGAGGATATGGCCACTCTTCACCGCCGCCATCAAGGCGGGGAAGTCGACCACGCCGGCACGGCTGAGCAGGATGAAGGCAGCGCCCTTGCGCATGCTGGCGAAAGCATCGGCGCCCAGAAAGCCCTGGTTCTCCGAGGTCACCGAGGCGACGACGAAAACGAAGTCGCTTTGCGACAGCACCTCGTCCAGCGAGGCCGGCTCGACGCCATTCTCGCTGAGGATCGACGGCGGCAGCCAGGGGTCGAACACCTTCGTGCGGGTGCGGAAGCCCGACAGCAGGCGGTTGAGCGCGCGGCCGAGATCGCCGAAGCCGATGATGCCGACATCGGCGCCCGAAAGCAGCCGCGCCGTCTGGTTGCCGTCGCCGCCCCATAGTTCCTGCCCCTGGCGGAAAGCGAGGTCGGCGTCGACGATGCCGCGGGCAAGGTTGAGCGCCATGGCCAGGCCGAGTTCGGCCACCGGCTCGGCGAAGACCAGGCCCGTCGTGACGACATGGATGCCGCGCGAAAAAAGCGTTTCATAGGGCATGTTGTCGAGGAGATTGCTCTCGACATTGAAGACGCAGCGCAGCGCCGTCATTGCTTCAAGCGTCTCCGGCGAGATCGGCGGTTGGCCGACGATGTAGCGGGCCTCGGCCAGCACCTCGGCCGGCAGTCGCGCCACGCCGTCCGGCGTCGTCTCGACGATGCGGTAATGCGCCTTGAGCCGCGCCAGCTGCGGCGGCGTGAAGATCAGCTCGAGCGTGCGCGGCTCGGGCGCGCTGATGACCAGCGGCAAGGCGGTCTCTGACATGGCAAGCTCCTCCCGAAACGGCTTGTGGCGCTTTCTCGGTCCTAAATCTATCCCGGACTAGCGGATTTAAAAAAGCACGGTAGACCGATTTACTCGGCGCAGGAGCGTTTCGCTCAAATCAGAGAGCCGTCCCGGCACGATTGACATTGCGGCAAAGCCGGTCTTCTCTGCGGTATCCAACAAGGGGGAATAGCTGATGAAGAAATACGAGAAGCCAAGCTGGCGGAAGCGCGAACGGCTTTCGGCCGTCACTGCCGCCGTTGTAGTTTCGGTAACGCTGACCTGAAGGCATTCGCTAGCCGTGACAAAGGCGCGACCGGTCGCGCCGTTTGCTTTGGGAAAAGCACGCCATCACCCCCGCGGCTTCGGCGGTGCGGGCTTCTGTTCCTCGCCGCTTGGCTCGGCGGACAGCCGCTGCTTGCGAAGGCGGGCTGTCTTTGCGTCGCGGGCCTGCCGTTCGGCGTCGAGGATGATCCGCGACTCGCGATCCGCTCTCTCAAGCTTTTTCTTGTCGACCAATCGGGCCACTTCGTTCTCCGGCGGCATGTCGCATTCCATAAAACCAATCGTGTGCGGCAAGGTTCCGCCGGATGCCGGCTGCGAGCGATCGCGTCAGGATTTTGCCTGGCCTGATCGCTCGGCGCGATGACCGGTCTGCCAGCTGGTGAGTTGGCGCTCGGCCTCGGATATGGTCACGCTCATCAAGCCGTCAAATTCGGCCATGGCTTCCATGTGCCCATGATCAATGATGGATTTGCGAAGGATGCGCATCGCCAGAATGGCATCCTGCAACGCTCGGTCGATGTTCTTGACCATGACAGGATCTCCTGCGGGCATAACCTGTCTGCGCGCCGCTGGTTCCGGCTGAACGGCACTGGATTTGCTTTTTTTCAGCGCTTGTAATTGTCCTGGGGAAGCGCTCCGGCGCTCCCCGTCCGCCGCAAGGGAGGGACAAGGTAGAGGTGCTGTCTTTGGGACAGCACCAGGGAAGCGCCTTCTGACGATAGAGGGCGGGAGGCCCTCATGCTATGCCCGGCTCCCGCCGCAGTCCCAAATGGCGCACCTTGCGGCCGATGATCACCAGCCGGCGTGCCATGTTGTTGCGCAGGCGCCGCGCGCGCCATTCCAGTCCGGTTTCGGTGGTGATCCGCTTGGCATATACGCTCACACGCATGCCTGCCTCATCGGAAGCTACCTTGACCGGATCGTCATAGAAGGTGCCGATCTTGTCAGCCGCCATGCCTGGTGTTTCCAGCCAGCGTGGAATGTGGACGGAATGGAGCTGATCGACGTCGATCATGACCCGCCCTATGCCGACGCCCGGCGTCGGGCATGTCGTACAGAACGCGTCGCCAATGAAGACGACCCCGTCGCGACGGTGGCCTTGCGTCGTGGTCAGATTGACCTGCCGGACCTCGACGGGACTTGCGAGAGCGAAGTTGCCGCATTGCGCCGATATTTCGGGCATCAGCTCGCAAAGCATCTTTTGCGAATCGGCCCGGAAATCCCTCGTCCATTGATCGGCCACGGTGCGATAGACGAACATGTTGGCCCGCATCTTGTCGCCGAGAGGGAAGATGCTGATGTAGGCTACGCGGTCGCTGGCCCGCCTGCCGTAGCAGGTGACGGCCCGAAAGCCGCAGTCGAGCTGGGAGACGGCGAGGTCGAAACCCATCGACAGCGAATGGGCTTTCGATTGCTCGATGCGTTCGACGCCGATGGCGCGCCGCACCGCTTCGCCGTAGCCGGTGGCGACCACCAGCAGGCGGGCAATGATGACGCTGCCGTCGCTCAGCACCAGGCGCTGCCGGTCCGGTCCGGTCGAGACCTCGACGACCTTGCCGACCGTTAGCGGCACTTGCGGGGGAAGGGCGTCACGAAGCCCGTTGATCAGCGCGCCATAGGAAAATGCGTATTCGGGCCTGCGCTCACGCGCGAACAACTGGCCGAGGCGGAAGACGTGAATGTCGTCAAACGGTGTGACGAGATGCATGATCGTTTTGTCTAGGCCGAGCTTCTCGAACAGCCGTATCTGGTCGGTACCGATTTTCTCGGCCCGGAACTCGTCGTGATGGATCCGGTGCGGGTCGATCAGCGCCACCTTGCGGCCGGCTTTTCCCAAGGCGGTGGCCAGCGTGGTGCCGGCCATTCCGGCGCCAACGATCGCCACGTCCACTTCGGCCGGGACAGCCTCGACGGTGGTCATCTCGCTGCCCTTCATGCCAGTCATCTTCTGTCTCCACAAAGTGTGGTGGAAAATATCTTCCGGGCCGTATCAACCTCAAGCAACCAGCGCGGGTGGCTGGTAGTAACAAATGTTTAGGTTAACTACGGTCGCCGCTTCTGTTTCCAGCGCGGCGCGATCGCCGAGCCATCGATGAACTCCAGGCCGCCCGCCTCGTTGAGCGTGTGCAGCTTACGCCCGCTCCATAGCGCGCCAGGGGTTAAGATCGTCTCGACACGCTGGTCCATGCCGTTCAAATCAAGGTGAGTGACGCGTGCGATGCCAAGGGCGCCGCCGTAGCTCCTGCGGCAGTCCTGCACCGGGCGCAGCAACTGGCCGCCGCGCTCCACCATGCGTCCGGCCGGCCGCGCCGAGGCGATATCGATCAGCACCGGATTCTTGGGATGCGGCGTCCAGGGGCCGCGAAAGTCCGGCGCCGACCACAGATGCAGCGCGTCGGAGAAAGCGCCGCCTCCGTCCCGGGCGGTGCCTTCACCGTCCCGGACGGTGGCAAACATCCACCACGAGCCACCATGCTCGACCAAGGTGGCGTCGCTGGCGACGATATCGGACAGCAGCGTCGCTTCCTTGACCCATCCGCCGGGGAAGGCGGTGGCGCGGTAGAGATCCACCGTGCGGTTGGCGCAGCTTTCCGGCACCATCCAGACCTCGCCGTCGCGCTCGAAGACGAAGGGGTAGGACAGGTGATAGGGCAGGTCGAGCACCGGCTCCGGGCGGCCGATCGGCCCCGACGGGCCGAACGGCACGGCGGAGATGATGGCTCGGCCCAGACGGTGGATATAGTCCTCGACGAACAGGGTTACCTGTCCCTGGCAAAGGATCGGGAACGGATCGGCGTAGAAGCGGCTGCCGTCGTCGGGCAGCTCTTGCCAACCCGATGCCGGATGTGCGCGCAGGTCGAACAGATCCCGCCCTCCGGTCTCGCGCCAGCCGACCTTCCAGTGCGGGGCATTGTAGCAGAGATGGTAGATCTTCTGGACGATGCGCCGCGCCAGCGCCTTGCCCGCCCTGACTCCGAGCTTGCCGGCCGAGGGCAGCGACGGCGCACCCCTACCGTCCATCGGCTCGGGCAGGACGGGCAGGGCGCCGCGTGCGGCACCCGTCACCGCCGCCAGGATCAGGCTTGCCGTGCGCGCCAGCATGTCCTGGAAGGCGGCAAGCGCGATGCCGCCATATTCGGTGCCCAGCCGTCCTTCGGCGACGACGGCACCATTCTCCTCGACGCGGGCCAGCGGGGTCCGGCCATCGAGGATCGACGCCAGCAGGGCGGCTTCGCCGCAGGCGCCGTCATAGGTCAAACGCCAGACGCGTGTTCCCTCCACTTGCACGTCCCCGCAGAGGTCGAGCACGAGGTCCGGCGAGACGGGCGTCCGCGTTTGGAAGGGTGCCAGCGCCGACAGCGGCAGGCGCTTGGCCAACCCATCCGCGGGCAAGCCGTGGATGACCGTTTCAAGCTGGAACAGCGCGGCTATGCTGCCTGGAATGCCGGTCCCGGCCGGGCATGCGTCGACGCTGACCTCGACATCGGCGAGCGCGGCCAGGCGCTGCAGCAGCAGCAGGTGAAAAGCACGGAGGCAGTCGCTGTCCAGGCGCAGGCTGACCTGCATGTCGCACCCCTAGAATTCTGATTTTCGGTAACGGCCGGCGTTCGATTTTTGGGCACGATAGGTGGGCGACGGTCGGACTGGAGGGAGATGTTGCTCCATTTCCATTCGTTTCCCGCTCGCTTGCGCCCTGTCAACACGGCCCGTGCCTTTGCTACGCAAACTCCGTGCCAAAAATCAGAAGAGCTCCCAACATAATTAATAGTGTTTTAACAGTTGGAGTAATAGCTAGGCTGAAGCCGCAATTTAGTCTTTTGAGGCATATGGAGTGTTGTCGGAGCGACCGTTGCAATCATCCCTGCTCTCGTTGCCGCAACAACACGGTCCGCAGGTGCAATATGCGCCGGAGCCACCTCCGGGCGCGTCGTATCCATCCTCGTCCGTCGAGCTGGGTGACCTGAAGCGTATATTGGTGCGCCGCCGTTTCCTGATCCTCGCCACAGCCGCACTGCTGACCCTTGCAGCGCTGCTCTATGGACTGTTCACGCCGGCGCTCTACAGCTCGGTGGCGGAGATCATCGTCGATCCGCAAGACCTGCAGGTGGTCACCAACGACGTCAATCCGAGCCGGGTTCCGCCCGATGGCGGCATCACCATGGTGGAAAGCCAGGTTGCCGTCGTCCAGTCGAGCGGCGTGCTGCTCAGGGCTATCGCGGCGACCAACCTGACCGAGGATCCGGAATTCAACGGGCAAGGTGGGTTGTTGAGCCGTTTGCTCGGCGGCGTGCTGGGCTCGGAGTCGACCGAGACCGACAAGACGGGCGAAACCGACAAGACGGGGACGACGCTCGATGCACTGCGCCGGCGGCTGGCGGTCAAGCGGGCCGACAAGGTGCTGGTCCTCGACGTGATCGTCACCGCCAAGAGCGCCGACAAGGCGGCGAAGCTCGCCAATGCCATCGCGCAGGCCTACCTGGCCGACCAGGCCGCCGCGCGCGCGAAGATGGCCACGGACGCTTCCGACTCCATCACCGCGCGGCTGGAAGAGCAGCGCAAGCGCGTCCAGCGGGCCGAGAATGCGGTCGAGGCCTACAAGTCCGCCAACAACATGGTGATGGCCGCGGGCAATCTGGTCAGCGACCAGGAACTGACCGAGATCAACACGCAGCTAGCGGCCGCGCAAAGCCGCACCGCGACGCTGAAGGCGCAGGTCGACCAGTTGCGCCGGTCCGGCGGCGCACCGGACGCGACCTCGGAAGCGATGCGCTCGGCGGTGATTTCGAGCCTGCGGGCACAGGAGGCGACGCTCGTCGACCAGGTCTCGCAGCTCGGCACGGAACTCGGGCCGCGCCATCCCTCGATGATGGCGGCCCAGCAGCAATTGCGCGACACGCGCGCGCTCATCGCGCGCGAACTCGGCCGCATCGGCGCCGCCGCCGAAACCGACTATGAGCGGGCACTGGCCAACCAGCAGGCGCTGGAGGCCAAGGTCGCGGGCATGAAGAGCAAGTCGCTCGACACCGACCAGGCCTCGGTCAAGCTGCGCGAACTGCAGCGCGATCTCGAGGCGGTGCGCTCGGTCTACGCCACCTACCTGCAGCGGGCGCAGGAAACGCGCGAGCAGGTCAATGTCGACAGCACCAATGCGCGCATCATCTCCGACGCCATGCCGGCCCTGAAGAAGAGCTGGCCGCCGCTGTTGCTGCTGGTATTCGGCGCGTTCTTCGGCGGGCTGGGGCTCGGCACCGGCATGGCGCTGATCGCGGAATATTCATCGCCGACGGTGCTTTCCAGCGGGCAGATGCAATCGGCGATCGACGCGCCCGTGGTGGGCGTGCTGCCGGCAAAATCGGCGCGCCGCCGCTGGTGGCCTTTCGGCGGCGCCGCCGCGCAGGCCGGACAGAGGATGGACGCCGTCGCCGGCCTGGCGTTGAGGCGCCTGTTCTCCTCCAGCCGGCGTCCGCCGGACTGGCCGCTGGTGCCGTCCATCCTGCTGACGTCGGCACCGGAAGATGCCGCGCAACGGGGCCGGGTGGCGCGCCTGCTGGCCAACGCTGCGGCTGCCAGGGGCAGCCGTGTCCTGTTCATCGACACCAATGCCGGCAAGGGCCAGAAGGAACCGCAGCCCGGCCTGCTCGACGTGCTGCGCGGCGAATATGCCTTCGAGGCGCTGAGCCAATACGTGCCCGGCAGCAACGTCGCGGTTCTCGGCAAGGGGCGGCCAAAGGCTGCCTTCTCCGAGGCGCAGGGCGTCTACTACACGCAGCACATGCTGGCCCAGGCGAGCCGCAATTTCGAACTCGTCATCGTCGACGGCGGCGCGCTGGCCGACAATCTCAACGCCTCGCCGCTGGTCGCCATGGTCGACGAGATCGTGCTTGTCGCCACGCTGAACGCGACGCCGATGCGCGATGTCACGGCGGCCTCGCAAGCCATTTCCGTCATGGGGCGGTTGCCGACCGGCGCCTTGCTGGTCGACGAGGCGGCCTGACATGTCTGCCATTCGGGGTGCCGCCCGGTCCGCCACTCCGGCAGCCGGCTGGGCCAGCCAGGGTCATGCAGCGACCGCGCGCCGCACCGGCAATTCACTCGACTGGGTGACCGGCTATGGCCTGGTTGCGGTGGTGGCGTTGCTGTTCAGCATCTCGGGCGGCATGCTGTGGCTGGTGGGCTACAATTACGACGGGCTGACCGGCAATCCGGCGACCAAGATCCACCCTTCCACCTATCTGCTCGTGCTGATGTTTGCCTGGCGGGCCTGCACGTTCGGCAACCCGGTCGGCTACACGCTGGCCATCGCCGACAGGCGGCCGGCGAGCGCGCTGCTGGCCATCATGTCGATCATGCTGCTGGTCATCGTCATCATCAGGCAGCGCCCCGGCATGGCCGGGATGATCGACACGTTCGCGGCGCCGGCGCTGCTGGTGATGATGCTGGCCGAGGCCGATGAAAAGATATTCGCCCGCATGCAAACGGTGGTGCACGCGGTGATGACGGTGAACGCGCTGCTGGCGCTGTTCGAGTTCGCCACCAAGACGCTGGTCTTTCCCTACCGGCTCGACGGCGTGGTGTTCATGAACGACCTGCGCTCGACGGCGCTTCAGGGGCATCCGCTGTCCAACGCCACGATCACCTCGATCTACGTGCTGGCGCTGCTTTCGGGTTCGCGATCGCTGTCCATGCCGCTGCGGCTCGGGCTGATCGGCCTGCAATGCGCGGCGCTGGTCGTGTTCGGCGGGCGCTCGGCGATGGTGACGACGATCGCGCTCGGCGGCATCTATCTGCTTTTCAGCGGCGTCGCTTATCTGCGGCGAGGACGCATCAGCCTGCCGGGTGCCGCCCTTGCGGTCATGCTCGCCTCGCTGCTGCCAGTCGTGCTCGCCATGCTGTTCTCCTACGGATTCTTCGACGCGCTGCTGGAACGCTTCGTGTCGGACAGCGGCAGCGCCAATGCCCGCGTCGAAATGTTCGAGCTCTTCAAGCATTTCGAACTGCGCGACCTGATCGTTGGGCCCGATATCGATCTCATCGAAAGCCTGCGCCGCATCAACGGCCTCGAACAGGGCATCGAGAACCCGATCATCCGCCTGCTCCTCTATCAGGGCGCTTTCTTCACCCTGCTGTTGTTTCTGGGCTTCGCACTGTTCATGCACGAAGTGGCGCGCCGCTGCCATCCCGGCATCTGGCTGACGATGCTGGGCTGGCTGATCCTGCTCAACACCTCCGAAAGCCTGGCGTCCAAGACGACGCTGATGACCAAGTTCGTGGTGATCGCGCTGGCGCTGTACCGGCCGGTGAGGGTGGGGGTACGACGCCCGGCGCAAGCGCCGCGAGTGTAGCGCTCTCTCTACTCCGGCATCCTCAACCCCAGCGCATCCACCATCGCAGGGTCGAGCGCCCGCGTCGTGTCGTCCATCATGCCCATGCCGTCGAAGAGGTCCCAGAAGGCCCAGGGAAAGCCTGATGCCTCGGCGCTCTGCCTGACATCTGATATGTAGCGGGCGCGGTCGGGGTTCGGGGCGGCGACGTAGCGGGCGTCGGTGCGCAGCGCGCCGAATTCGCCCATGATGACGCGCTGCGGCGCGATGCCGTGGCTGTCGGCCCAATCGCGCGCCTGGCTCAGATATTTGTCGATGAACCAGCGGTCGGGCCTGGCGTCGAAATAGACCTTCAGCACGCGTTCGGTCTCGGCATAGGCGGCCTGCTTGTCCGCTTCGGAGGTCTTGGTGTCCTGAGCCATGCGCGCCCTGACAGAGGCCAGCGTCTGTTCCAACGAGCCGGCGGAGGCCGGCCATGGCACGTTGTTGAGCGCGCGGTAGACGGGCTCGCGCATCCAGGGCGCGCCCTGATGGCTGAACAGATAGGGTTCGTAGAAATGGAAGGTGAAGAGGATCGGCTCGAAGGCCGCCAGCGGTTCCGGATCGAGCGCGGCGAGCCCGCTCACCATCGAGCCGCAGCCGCCGGTGACGACAAGCGGCAAGGTCCGGGATGATGCCCTGGCCGCCGTCAAAAGGGCCGCCTGAACGTTCGACCAGACATTGGAGGAGCAGGATTGCGGCGGCTCGTTGACGGGTTCCAGCGCCACCATGCCCTGTGCGAACCGCTGCTGCCTGCCGGCAAGCGTGCCGACCAGCGCGCGATAGGCTTCGAATTCCGGCGCGGCGGTGCTGGAGACCATGCGGTCGGGAGTCCAGTAATGGGTGGCGCCGTTGGCCTGCACGTTGACGATGATGCCCAGACCGGCATCGATGACGGCCGCCACAGCATCGTCCAGCATCGTCAGCAATTTTGCACGCGTGGCGGCGTCGGCGGCCAGGAAGGGGCCGGGATCGACGGGCAGGCGGATGAAATCGAGCCCGGTCCGGCGCAGCCGGCGAAGGTCGTCCGGTGTCGGCACCGGCCGCTGCGACTGGAAGGGCGGCCAGTCATAATCGGTGCGCGGCGCCGGAAATTCGCGTGTCAGCGCGAACCAGGGCCAGGCATTGACGCCGCGGCGAAAGCGCCATTCGCCAGTGGCGGCCAGCGCGGGCGCTGCGGTCGAAAGTGCCGCCGTGGCGGGCACCAGCGCCGTCGACAGCGCGGTCCTCAGCAGCCGCCGTCGCGACCAACCTGTCATACGGCGCCGGGCGAGGGGCGATCGACCGGCATGGCCGCAGCGGCGGGCACACCCAGAAGCCGATAGGCTTCGCTTTCATAGGCAAGCAGGATGTCGTCCCAGCGAAAGGCTTCGTTGGCGCGGGCCCTTGCGGCCTCGCCACAGGTCCTGACCAGGGCGTCATCCTCCATCGCCTGCCGCATCCGCTCAGCGCAGCTCCGCGCATCGGTGAAATAGATGGCGGCCGCACTCGCGGTCCATCGGTTGTAGGGGTTGTCGTGGGCGATCACCATGTTGCCGGCGGCCAGCGCCTCGACCAGCGACGGGTTGGTGCCGCCGACCGTGTGGCCATGCAGATAGGCGCGCGCGTGAAAACGCAGCGCCTTCACCGCCGCCTGATCGTAAATGGCGCCGGGCAACACCACCGAGGCGTTCGCCGCCTTGCGAACGGCGACATGATAAGGGATCTGGTCGGAAAGCGTGCCCAGAACCACCAGCTTCATGTCGCGCTTCTGGCTGCAGAAGGCCTCGACGATGGGCAGGATGCTGTTGTCGGGCTCGATGCGCGCGATCGAGATCAGATATTTGCCGGGCTCGAGGCCGAGCGCGCGCACCGGCGCCTCCGGTGCCGATGTCACGGGGTCGGCGCCATAGGTGATGGTGGCTATGGCGCTGCGCGGCCGGCGCGTCGCAAGGTGTTCCGCGATCACGGGGTGGTCGGCGACCAGACGGTGCGAGGCCCAGGCGCCGATCCACTCGTTGAGCCAGAACCATGTGCGCGCCGCCACACCCCATTTGGGCCGGCGCCACTCGATGCCGTCCATGTTGGTGATGATCTTGCGCCGCATCAGCCTCAGCCAGGTCAGGAAGACCGCGCCATTATAGCCGAGCACCAGGCAGACACCGGGCCGACGGGCAGCGTCGAGCACGCATTGCCAGTCGAATTCCAGCGTCGCGCGCGGGCCCTTCGAGGCGACCTGGACATGGATGAGCTCGATGCCTTTCCAGGTGTCGACGCGCACCCTCTGGTCGACCCGCTCGACTTCATCCTGGCAGTAGACGCCGACCTTCCAGCCGCGCCCGGCAAGAAACAGCGCCACCTTCTCGGCGAAGGTTTCAAAGCCGCCATGGGCGGCGGGAATGCCGCGCGTCCCGAGGATCAGGATGGTGGGCGTTTCCGGTTTCATGGCTGGTGGCGCTTTCAAATCCGCTCGCTCCGCAATGCGCGGGCCGTCTCGTCTGGAAACCACAGTCCAGCGATATCCATGCCAGACTCAGTTCCGCCCATTATGGCACCGGGATGTAAAATATTTCTTCCAGCGGCCGGAGTTGTTTCACTATCGGTCAACTATCCCGGCGTATGTGTATCGAAACAAGGCAATGCCGCGACCTGGCGACCAGCAGACGGTCAAGTCAGGGCCGGCATGATCCTTGCTCATGGACTTCTGTGCGCCACATCGGCGGAGGACGTGCAGCATTGGCATGGTGATCCGGGTTCCACATCCGCTCGTCACCATGCCGGCTATAAGTGAAGTCCAAAGGGGGTGTTGGGCTTGAAATTTCCAGTCGCCTGATCCGTCAGGTGGCGGGATCATCAAACTACCCCTGGCAGAAAGATGCATGGGAATATGCGGATTGCATGCGTCCATCAGGGCTATGAACTCTATGGTTCCGACCGCAGCTTCGCGGAGAGCGTGGCCGCGCTGCGCGCCGCGTTTCCGTCAGCCGACATCGAAGTGGTGCTGCCGCGCGGCGGACCGATCGTACGGATTCTCGAACCGCATGCGACCCGGATCGTCTTCGAGCCGCTCTGGGTGCTGAGGCGCCAGGCCGTTGCGCGCCTTGCCACGATCGAGATGGCGCGGCTGCCGGTCGCGGTGCTGAGGGCCTGGCGGCGGCTCAGGGATTGCGATCTC
Organism: Mesorhizobium salmacidum (SeqCode); assembly: GCF_037179605.1. Classification (NCBI taxonomy): domain Bacteria; kingdom Pseudomonadati; phylum Pseudomonadota; class Alphaproteobacteria; order Hyphomicrobiales; family Phyllobacteriaceae; genus Mesorhizobium; species Mesorhizobium salmacidum (SeqCode). Next base: position 73,820 of record NZ_JAPYKS010000019.1, on the reverse strand, counting down.
ACCTATGTCAACACCTCGATCGTGGCCGACTACGCGCTGGCCGCGCGCCTTCTGCCGCACAAGGCCGTGCTGCACATCCACGAAATTCCCGAAGGCGCCATGCGCAGGATCCTTGTCGGCCTGATGCACTGGAGCCATGCCGATCTCATCTTCAACTCGCGCGCCACCCGCGCCGCGTTCGGCGAGCCCAGATCCGCGCGCTCCCATGTGATCTATAACGGCGTCGCCGGCCCGGCCGCGGCCGAAGCGACGACCTATGACGGCAAGCGCCCGCTCAAGGTGCTGCTGCTTGGCCGCATCAACAGGATCAAGGGCCAGGAAGTGCTTTTGGAGGCGATCGCCTCGCTGCCGGCGCAACTCAAGTCGAGGATCGAGGTGCGGCTGGTCGGCGGGGCCTTCGAAAGCGTCGAACGCGAACGCGCGCTCGCCGAACTGGTCGGGAGCATGGGACTCACGGGACGCGTCAGCGTGCTGCCCTTCATCCCCGACCCGTCCGAGCATTATCGCTGGGCCGATATCGTCACCGTACCGTCGCGGCGTCCCGAATCGCTCGGCCGTGTCGCCATCGAGGCGATGGCCTATGGCCGGCCGCCGCTGGTGTCGGCGATCGGCGGGCTGGTCGAGGTGGTCGCCGAAGGCGAAACCGGCTGGCATGTTCCGCCCGGCGATGCCGCCGCCCTTGCCGGCAAACTCGAGGAAATCATCCTGCGGCCGGAGGCATGGCGCTCCTTTGTCGCCGCCGGGCGGGCACGCTACGAGGCGGTCTTCAGCGAGCCGGTCGCGGCCGCGGCGATCGCGGCAATAGCCGCGGACAAGCTGAAGGCGGCCATCGCCAAGCCGGGCCGGACGGCAACCGCCCGCCAGGCGGAGACACGGCCGTGAAACTGCCTGGCCATCTGGTGCGGCGCCTCGTGCTGATGATCGGCGGCGAGGCGATGCAGAGCGGCTTCCACTTTGCCCTCAACATCGCGCTGCTGCACATGCTGTCGGCGCAAGGCTACGGCCTCTTCGCCATCGGCATGGTGATGGGCGGCGTCGGCCTGTCCTACATCAGGTCGCTCACCGCCGTTCCCGCCTCGATATGGATGAGCAAGAGCACCAACAGCGCCGGCGTCAATGCCTATGACGTGGCCTTCGGGACGGCGGCGCTGGTCGTTGCGTTGCTGATGGCCATCTGCACGGCGATCGTGATGCGTCTTTTGGGCGATCCCAGCGGAATTGCCGCCGGCTGTTTCGTCGGCGCATGGTCGCTGCGCAGCCACATGCGCACGGCCTTCTTCGCGCGCCGCCAGCAGGTGATCGTCTCCATCAGCGATGCTGCTTTCACGATCGCCGGCACCATCATGGCCGGCCTTGCGATCTGGCTGGCCAGGGATGCGCTGCAGAGCGTGTTCTATGCACTTGCTGCGGCCAACCTGTTTGGCATCTTCGTCCTGGTTCGGCTGGCGCGCCGCACGATGCGCATCAGCTTCCGCATGCCGACGCGGCGGCGCTATGCAAAGCTCTGGTCGCAGCTCTGCTGGTCGGCTTTCAGCGCCACCACCACCAACATCCAGGGGCAATGCCTGGCGCTGCTGGTCGCGGGCATTGCCGGGCCGGCCGCCTATGCGCCGCTGGCGGCGGTGCTCGTGCTGTTCGCGCCGCTGCGCATCATCAGTCTCGCCTTCGTGAACATGACGCAGCCGGAACTGGCCAAGCTGATGCGCAGCAACGAAACGCGCCGTGTCTGGGCGCAGGCAAAGCTGTGGGCTGTCGTCATGGGGTTCGGCGCGGTGGCCTATGGATGCGCCATCATGTTCGTCCTGCCGATGATAAAGTCCCAGGCTCTCCAGGATGCCTCGGTGGGGTTCATCGGGCTTTTCGTGATCGCGAATTTCGTCCCGATCATGCTCTACATCATGCCCCGCGTCGTGCTCGAGATAATGGGTGACTTCCGCATCGTGGCGTTCATCACCTTGGGCGGCGCCATTGTCGGACTGGCGTTGATCGCGATCCTGCTGGTGGTCGCGTCTCCGCCCTGGTCGCTGGCGGGTTCCGCGGTCTCCGAGATCTTCGTGCTCGTGGCATCGTGGTACTTCGTGCATCACCGCATGTGGAACATCGAACACCCGGACCAGCAGCACGACAGCCGGCTGGGCTCGTGGCGGCGGGCGGTTTCGTTCGCCGCGGCAAGACGATAGGAGAGAGATGTGTCAGGCCAGGCAGTGCAAATTGCTGCGGTGACGGACTTGCCCGGCGGGCAGGTTCGGCATCCCGCCGCGATCGCGGCGAACGGCACCTATACGGCGAAACTGCATACCAGCCTGGAAGCGGTCAGGCCGCTCTGGCTGCGCCTCCAGGCGGATGGCGTGTGCACCGGCCACCAGATTTTCGCCTGGGCGGAAGGGATCGTGGCGCGGCTGTTGCCGGAAAGCGCGGAACTCCTCATCGTGGAGGTGGGCGACGCCGCGACCGGCGAACCCAGAATGCTGGTGCCGCTGATGCGGCGTAGGGCGTTCCAGCATTGGGTGGTCGAATGGTTGAGCGGTAGTGTCTGCGACTACGCGGCGCCGCTGCTGGCCGATGCCACCCCGTGGACCAGGCAATCCGCGCAGGCTGCGTGGGCGGCGGTGCGCTCGGCGCTGCCGCCGTCGGACCGCGTCCACATCGTGGGAATTCCGCGACAGATCCACGGCGTCGCCAATCCGCTGGCCTTGCTCCCGGACACGCGCGATTCCATCCAGACCGCCTTCGGCCTCGCCATCGACGGCGACCCCGAAACAGTCCTCAAGCGTCATTGCAGGCCATCCTTCGTCAAGGAATTCGGCAAGGACTGGCGTCGCCTCGAACGGCTTGGCAGCGTGGAACTGGTCGAGGCCGACGCGCCGGCCGAGGTTGAGCGCATCTTCGCTGAATTGGTGCGGATGCGGCTCGATCGCTTTCGCGAGCTTGGTCGCTTCGACTTGCTGACGCAGGAGAAGATCGTCGATTTCTATCGAAACGCGGCCATTCAGGGCCTGTCGGATGGCTCGGTGCGGCTTTTCGGGCTGCGCGTCGGCGAGGCCCTGATCGCGGTTCAATATCTGCTGGTTCATCAAGGGACCGTCCACGCTCTCCTGATAGCGATGGACCAGAGCGTCGCGCCCAATGTCTCACCAGGGCTTGCAATCATGGGCAGGTTGATCGGCTGGGGGCGCGAACAGGGCTTTGGGTATTTCGACCTGTCCGTCGGCAACCAGGGCTACAAGGAACATATGGGCGCAAAGGGCTCGGAATTGGTCGAACTCTGCCATGGGTTCACGATGCGGGGCAGCGTGGCCAATGCCGTCATCGAGTTCCGCAGGCGGGCCGAGGCTTTCGTGCGCACCAAGCCGGGGCTTTACAAGGCCGTACAGGGCGTGATGCGCCGTTTGCGGCGGCTGAAGACCTGAAGGACGCCCGCGAAATTGACAGGGCCGCGCGTCTCCGCCATCCTTGGGGGCAGTCGCCGGGCCGCCAGGAACGGCCGAGTTCCGTGTCAGGCGACCGAGGGCGAAGCGCATGTCCACTGCCGTGAACAGCCAGAACTCCATGCGCGCCGCGGTGCGCAAGGCGCTCGACCGCCACAAGGTCTACATTACCGCGCAGCGTTTCTCCGATGGCACCTACAGTGCGCGCGTGCTAGTCGACGGCGAGGCCTACTGGGTCGACGAATTCCGCTTGAGCCAGTTGCAGCAGGGGCTGTCGCCGGCCGAGCTGGAACTGACGCCGGCGATTGACGATTGAGACCAAGTGAAAAATCGCGAATGGTGCAAACGTAGCGCCCTACGGCGCCCCCCTCTGTCCTGCCGGACATCTCCCCCGCAAGGGGGGAGATCAGATGTCGCCGGCGCTTTCGCCAATCGTCAAGGTTGCAAGACAGGCGCGGCCAGGAAAGCTGCCAATCTCCCCCCTTGCGGGGGAGATGTCCGGCAGGACAGAGGGGGGCGTGAAGGAACGCGGCGCCGACAAGCCGTGCTTATCGTCGCCTGAACATGCCACCGCCCGCCAAACTCAAAACCTATCGCGCCAAGCGCGAATTCTCGAAGACGCCGGAGCCGGCCGGCGGGTCGATGGCCGGCGACGGCAACCGCTTCGTCATCCATAAGCACCATGCGACGGCGGACCATTACGATCTGCGCCTGCAAGTCGGCGATGTCTTGAAAAGCTGGGCGGTGCCGCGCGGGCCCTCGCTCAACCCTGCCGACAAAAGGCTGGCCGTGGAGACCGAGGATCATCCGCTCGAATATACCGATTTCGAGGGCGTCATCCCCGAGGGCGAATATGGCGGCGGGCCGATGATCGTCTGGGACACCGGCATCTGGGCGCCGATGGACGATGTCGACAAAAGCCTGCGCACCGGCGCCTTCAAGTTCCGGCTGGCCGGCGAAAAGCTCAATGGCGGCTGGATGCTGACGCGCCTGAAGCCCAAGCCGGGCGAGGACGAGAACAAGAAGAACTGGCTGCTGTTCAAGGAGCGCGACCTCGCCGCCGACACGGCGCTGAACATCCTCGAAGCGCGACCGGAAAGCGTGAAATCCGGCCTGCGCATCGAGGAACTGGTGGCGCCGCCGAAGCCGGCCGCGAAATCCGCGCCAAAGCCTGGGTCGTTGAGGCCGGGCGACCTGCCGGGCGCGGCCAAGGCGCCGGCACTGAGCCGTATCGAGCCGCAATTGGCCACGCAGGTGCCGAAGCCGCCGGGTGGCGAAAGCCTTGCCGACAATACCAACGAGCTCTGGCTGCACGAGATCAAATTCGACGGCTACCGCACCATGGCGCATGTCTCCGACGGGGAGGTCCGGCTGATCACCCGTGGCGGCATCGACTGGACGAAGCGCTATGGCGACCTTCCCCATGCGTTCGCCAAGCTGCCGTGCCGCGAGGCGATCATCGACGGCGAGATCGTCGTGCTCGACGCCAAGGGCATTTCCCGCTTTGCGCTGCTGCAGGACGCGCTGGCGGAGGGCGCCGGCAGCAAGCTGCACTTCTACGCCTTCGATCTCCTGCAACTCGATGGCTGGGACCTGATGAAGGTGCCGCTCATCCGGCGCAAGGCGCTGCTGGCCGAACTGCTTGGCGGGCTTGGTGCCAACTCCGCCATCCAGTTCTCCGACCATGTCGAGGGTTCGGGGCAGGGGCTCTACGACCAGGTGACGGAACTCGGCCTGGAGGGCGTGGTTTCCAAGCGCGCGACCGCGATCTATCAGAGCGGCCGCACCAAGAGCTGGACCAAGACCAAGGCGCTCGAAAAGGGCGATTTCGTCATCGCCGGCTACACCACTTCGGACGCGGCCGAGGGGCTGGCCGCGCTCGGCATGGCCGAGTGGGTGGACGGCGAACTGCACTATCGCGGCAAGGTTGGCACCGGCTTCGATGCCGCGACCGCGGCCGACCTGCTGGCCCGGCTGGAGCCGCTCACGTCCGGCGCAACGCCGCCGGAAGGTGTGCCGCGCGAGATCATGCGCGAGATGAAATGGGTCAAGCCTCTGTTTTCGGCGCGCATCCATTTTGCGAACCGCACGGCGGACAATGCGCTGCGCCATGGTGTGTTTCGCGGTCTGCGTGACGTCGGCCTGTCGACTCCGGTGTCGGCAAAACGCAAGCGGCTGATCGCTGAAGCCGACCTTGCCACCATCTGGGTGACAAACCCGACGCGGCGGCTGTTCGGCAGGAACGGCCCGACCAAGCTCGACATCGCCGTCTATTACGCGCTGGTCGGCGACTTCATGCTGCCGCACATCCTTGGCCGCCCGGTGTCGCTGGTGCGCTGCCCGACCGGCCTGCCCAAGGATTGCTTCTTCCAGCGCCACGCCTTCACCGGCATGCCGCCTTCGGTGGTGACGTTCCAGGCGACCAATTCCGAGGGCGAGACCAAGTCCTATCTCTCCGTCGAGGGCGCCAAGGGCTATCTGGCGCTGGCGCAGTTCGGCGTCGTCGAGTTCCACACCTGGGGCACCCATCGCACCAGCCTCGACAAGCCCGACCAGATCGTCTTCGACCTCGACCCGGGCGAGGGGATTTCCTGGCGCGAGGTGGTCGAGGCCGCCGTTCACATCAAGGGCGAGCTGGAGGGGCTGGGGCTGGTGCCATTCGCAAAAACTTCGGGCGGCAGCGGCATCCACATCACGGTTCCGGTGACCGGCAAGCAGAACTGGAAGAAGCTGCACCAGGCGACCAGCGCGATATCGACGCATCTTACGGCCACCGCGCCAGACACCTTCACCACCACCATGGGCAAGGAAAACCGCAAGCGGCGCATCTTCATCGACTATCACCGCAACGCGCGCGGCCACACCTCCGCCGCCCCCTATTCGCTGCGCGCCCGCACCAACCTGCCGGCCTCGACACCGGTGAGCTGGAGCGATCTGGAGGCGATCGATGCGCCGCAGGATTTGAATTACGCGTCGCTGCCGGGGTTGCTGGAGACATCGGGCGATCCGTGGGCAGAGATTGACGAGTTCGCGCGGGATTTGCCCGCCTCCCTTTCCTAGGTCGTCGCCGTGTCGCTCCGCTCCTTGCTTCGCCGTAGGAACAAGGCATGCCCGCCCAGGCTAACGGCCAGAGCCACATCATCTCCATCGACGCTTCCGACAATTTGAATTATTCTCCGCCCGTGACCCCCGAAAACCGGCGGGAAGATTTCGTCAGGGATTTGCCGATATTGTGCCGGGTCGGTGTAGGATTTGCGCAGCCTTGTTCGTCCTTCGGACGAAGCGCTGCGAAGTAACTGTCAGCGCGTGGCCGCGTAGGAGTCATCATGGCGCCCAGGGCAAGTTGGAAAGGTTACCTCAAACTCAGTCTGGTCAGCTGTCCGGTGCGGCTATACCCCGCCACCAGCGCCAGCGAACGCATCTCGTTCAACCAGCTGCACAAGAAGACCCACAACCGCATCAACATGAAGCCGGTCGACCCTGAACTGGGGCTCGTCGAACGCGCGGATCTGGTCAAGGGCTATGAGTACGAGGACAAGCAGTACATCATCATCGACGATGCCGACCTCGACGCGGTGCGCATCGAATCCAATCACACGATGAACATCGAGGCCTTCGTCGACGAGGACGAGGTCGACGTCATCTACCAGGACGCGCCCTATTACATGGCGCCGGACGGGGCGATGGCGGAAGAGACCTTCGCCGTGCTGCGCGAGGCGATGCGCAAATCCGGCAAGCTCGCCATTGCCCGGCTGGTGTTGTCCAGCCGCGAGCGCGTGGTGACAATCGGCGCGCGCGAGAACGGCATGTTCGTGTGTACGTTGAGGAACCCGAACGAAGTGCGTGGCACGGCTGAATATTTCGGCAACATTCCGGCCATGAAGCCTGACCCGGAAATGCTGCAGCTTGCCGAAGCGCTGATCAAGCAGAAGGAAACCACCTTCGATCCGAAGAATTACGAGGACCGCTACGAAGTCGCGCTGATGTCGATGATCCGCGAGAAGCTGAAGGGCCACAAGCCGATCATCGCGGCGGCACCGGAACGCGGCAATGTCATCAACCTGATGGATGCGCTGAAGGCCAGCCTGTCGCAGTCGAAGCCGCCGGCCAAGTCGAAGAGCAAGGCCGACGAGGCCGCCAAGCCCGTCGCCAAGAAGGCGGCAGCGGGTGGTGCGCCTGAAAATCCGCTCAAGGCCAACCTGCTCAAGGCGGTCGGCAAGAGCAAGAAATGACGGCACCGGCCGTTCCGGGGGCTGTCTTTGGTACGATCGGCGCGCTGGCGGCGTTTCCGCTCAGGCTCGCCGCGCGCGAGGTGGAGCGCCAGCACGGCCAGCTCAGGCGCGGCGTCACCAGGCGTACCACCCATGTCGTGTTCGGACGGACCTTGCTGGCCAAGGCCGGGCTGGCGAAGGCCGGACTGACCAAAAATAGCGACGGCGAGATCGAACGCCGCCTCGGCGCCGAGCGTGCGGCCGGGCGCATTCTCTTGAGCGAGAACGGTTTCCTGCGGCTGCTCGGGCTGATGAAGACGCCCGAGGCGTCGTCGCTGTCGCGCCAGTCGCTGATCGACCAGTCCAGGCTGTCCGGCGCCGATCTCGACCGGCTCAGCCTGTTCGATGCCTTCGAGCATGATGGCGAGCCCTATTCCTTCCGCGACCTGATCCTGGCGCGCAAATATGCCGGGCTGACCGCCGGCGGCGCCACATGGGGCGCGATCGCGCGCTCCGTCCACCGCTCCGGCCCCGTCGCTTCGCTCACCGCCAAGTCGCTCAATGTCGGCTCGCAGCATGGCCGGCCCGACGCCATCTACCTCGAAGGCGGCCAGAGCGAAGTCGACGGGCAATTGCTGTTCGATCTGGGCGCGGCGGCACAAGGCGACGACACGCTGGAAGATCTGTTCGCCGAGGCGGAAGCGGCGGAAGAGGGCGGCGACCATGACCATGCAGCGGCACTTTACCAGCGCTGCCTCGCCATCGATCCGACCGACGCCATCGCCGCCTTCAACCGCGCCAACTGTTTGCGCGGGTCCGGGCGCGTGGCGGAAGCCGCGCACGATTATGCCAGGGCGATCAAACTCGACCCGGCCTTCGTCGAGGCCTGGTTCAACCTCGCCGGCCTGATGAGCGAGCAAGGCCGCGACGCCTCGGCGCGAAGGCACTTGCAGAAGGCGATCGGGCTCGACAGGAATTATGCCGATCCTGTCTTCAACCTGGCGCGGCTGGAGTTTGACGCGGGCAATCTGCTTGAGGCGCGACGGCTGTGGGTGCGGTATCTGGAGCTCGACGCGGCATCGGAATGGGCTGGAGTGGCGGCCAGGGGCGTGCAGTTCGTGGATATGCAGCTGGCGAGGTCGGCGGGGTGAGGGTCTTTCCTTCTCCCCTTGTGGGCCTGTTGCGCAATATTGCGGGAGGCGTGTTGTGAGGATTGAGGGCGGCCATTTTCGTTGCTTTGGAGGCTTTTCGGGGTTTGGGAGCCGCGCCTTTGCGGCGTTTGGCGGATTTCGGGCGCAGCTATGGCGTGATCGCCGCCCATCGTCTCATGTTGAAGGCGATGGTGGCGAGCATGATCTGGGCCGTTGCCTTGACGAGGCCGACATAGCGGATGCGGGTGAGACGCATGCGGTTCTTGAGCGTGGCGAATGTGGTTTCCACCGCCGCCCTGCGCCGCGCGATCAAGCGGTTGTAGAGCTTGAGGCGGGGCGGCAGTTCGGGATGGTGTTTGTTGGGCCGGCGGGCGAGCCGGGCCTTGATGCCGCGCGCCTTGAGCCGCGCCTGGCGGGCGTGGGTGTGGTAGGCTGCATCCGCCCATACCACCTTCTCGTCGCCGACGATCAGGCCGTCGGCTGGCTCGGTGTCGTTGACGTTGGCCGGCGTCGTGATCACAGTCCTGATCAGGCCCGAACCCTCGTCCACGCCGACATGGGCCTTGTAGCCGAAGGTGAAGCCGCCCTTCTTCCTGGCCCCGCCAAAAGCAGCGTCCGGATCGAGCGAGGCCCGCTTGCCGGAGCTCGGCGCCGAGGCCGCCTCGATCAGGGTCGCGTCCAGCATCGCGCCGCGCTTCAGCATCACGCCGGCTTTCTCCAACTGCCGGTCGAGTTCGCCAAACAGCCTGTCCAGAAGTCCCTTCTCGATCAAAAGATTGCGGAAGCGGTTGAGCACCGTGTGGTCGGGCACCGTCTCGTCGAGGGCGAGCCCCACGAAGCGGCGGAACGACAGCCGGTCGGCGAGCGCTTCCTCCAACTCGCGGTCCGACAGCCCGTAAAGCGACTGCAAGAGTAGGGCCTTGAAGAGAACCAGCGCTGGCCAGCCGGGATGGCCCGGACCACCATGATTGAGCCCGCCAAGCAGCTTCTCGAAACGGTACCACTTCACCAGCGACTCGATCCGATCCAGGATTCCCGACGAGCCAACCGCCTTGTTCCCAAGGAACGCCTCGACAAAGCTCATCTGTCCCGTCCGCTTCACCGCCATCGCAAATCCCTCCGAGCAATAATCGAAGTGAAATCACAATGCCAGAATTGCGCAACAGGCCCCTTGCGGGAGAAGGTGGCCTCGCGAAGCGAGGTCGGATGAGGGGTGTTCCAGGGAACGCCAACGTCTCACTTCGCTGGAACACCCCTCAACCGTCTCGGCGCTACGCGCCGATCCACCTTGTCCCACAAGGGGAGAAGGAGTCACCAAGGCCGAGCCACGGGAGTTCTATTCCATGACCACCTTCCTCTTCGATGGCGACGACACCGCTCCCGTCACCATCCTGCTTGCGCATGGCGCCGGCGCCTCGATGGATTCGCCCTCGATGACCGCCACTGCCAAGGCATTCGCCGCCGTGGGCTTCCAGGTCGCGCGCTTTGAATTCCACTACATGGCGGCCCGCCGTTATGGCCAGCGCAAGCCGCCGCCGCGCGCCGAGACGGTGAACCCGGAATACATCAAGGCGATCGCCGACCTCAGGGGCAAGGGCGTGACCGGCAAGCTCATCATCGGCGGCAAGTCGATGGGCGGGCGCGTCGCCTCCATGGTCGCCGACGAGATGTTTTCCAAGGGCGAGATATCGGGGCTGGTCTGCCTGGGCTATCCCTTCCATCCGCCTGGCAAGCCCGAGCAATTGCGGACAAAACATCTCGCGGGGCTGAAGACGCCGACGCTGATTTTTCAAGGGACGCGCGACGAGTTCGGCACGAAGGAAGAGGTCGCGACCTACGGCCTTTCCGATGCGATCGAAGTGATCTGGCTGGAGGACGGCGACCATGATCTCAAGCCGCGCAAGAGCATTTCGGGCTTCTCCACGGCGGATCATCTGACGACGCTGGCGCAGACGGTGAAGGCGTGGGTGGGCAGGATCGCCCCCTGATTCCCGATGAAGATCGCCAGCTTCAACATCAACAACATCAACAGCCGGCTGGACAAGCTGCTGGCGTGGCTCGCCACCGCAAAACCCGATGTCGTCTGCCTGCAGGAATTGAAGGCGCGCGACACGCAGTTTCCGCGTACCGCGCTTGCCGATGCCGGCTATGGTGCGGTGTGGAAGGGCGAGCCGACCTGGAACGGCGTCGCCATACTCGCGCGCGGTGCCGAGCCGGTGCTGACCCGCGATGCCTTGCCCGGCGACGATGCCGACCGGCAGAGCCGCTATATCGAGGCGGCGGTGAACGGCATCGTTATCGCCTGTCTCTATGCGCCGAACGGCAATCCGCAGCCGGGGCCAAAATTCACCTACAAGCTCGCCTGGCACGCGCGGCTGGAGGCGCATGCCGAACAGCTTCTCGAAACCGATCTGCCTGTGGTGCTGGCCGGCGACTACAACATCGTGCCCGAGCCGCGCGACATCTACGCCACCCGCTCCTATGACGACAACGCGCTGGTGCAGCCGCAAAGCCGCGCTGCCTTCGCCGCGCTGCTGGAACAAGGCTGGACCGATGCGTTACGGAAGAAATATCCGAAGGAGACGCTCTACACCTTCTGGGATTATCGCCGGAACCGCTGGGAGCGTGACGCCGGCCTGCGGCTCGATCATATCCTGCTGTCGAAGGCGCTCGTGCGCCGGCTGAAGGGAGCGGGCATAGACCGCGACGTGCGCGGGCAGGACGGCGCCAGCGATCACGCGCCGGTCTGGGTGGAACTGGGGTGAGCAGAAACTTTAAGCTTTTAGAGGCTAGGAATCGCGAATAGCAACGGCAACAATCATATACGATGGCGAAATCCGACTTGTGGCATCATTTCAAGATGCGAGTGTTGATCGCACTGCCCATTGTCATAGGGGGTACGATTCTCAGGCGATATAATTTTCGCGCTTTTGAGTTATTTATGTTCGGCGGCTCCGTGGTCTTGACGCTATTTGCCTGCTGGCTGGTCTACAGTCTCTGGCCAACCAAGGCACAGCGCCTGAACGAGAATAAGGGTGCCGCCTACGCAGGAGTAGTTGCGGCCGGCTTGATACTATCGCTCTGTCTCTGCGGCACCTACATCTTGCTGCCGGTCGTAACCGGTTAGCCATCTGCGACGCCCACCGGTGAGCCAGGCTCTTCGGCCAGGCTGCCCATCTCTCCCTAGCCCAGCGGATACCGCGCCCGCGTCCTTGTCGTCACTCCTGACGGTCGCACGCGACCCTTTTCCGCAAGTCATCTCTCGCGCTAAGCTGGCGGCCCAGCGGGCTGGCAGCAAAGCCGTGGCATCCAGGCGCTTGCCATGGTCGACGCGGACGGGGGGCGCATTGTCGGGGTGTGCTCGGCGCCCGCGCCAACCAGGGCGGCTCGTACCGCCGCAACAACATCATCGCACATCGCCTATATGTCCGAAACTTCCGCGAAAGCGGAATAGGCAGGGGCTGCAAGGCCCTGCATTCTAGCCGGGCACAATCGGCCAATCATCAGGCGGCATTGCGGGCATGGCGATGACGCGTGATGGCAAAGGGCCGGCGCCTCTGGACCGACCGGCGCGCGTTGCCTGCGCGTCGCGGATCGAACCATCCGGTTTCCGTTGTAGGACCAAGGTCTTGGGTGGTGCGCGCAAAAGTCCGAGGGGCCCTGTTCGGTTCCGGCAATGTCCATTGGATGTTCCGCTATTTCATCCAATCGAGATATAATCATGCGGCTTTGCAGCGGGGTTGAGAAGGGGCAAAAGCCTGGTCGAACGGCCATGAACTGGTGACCCGTCCGGCAGGGAAGGCAAGCGCAAAATTCCAACGAGAGCAGTTGCTAGTCAGCCTGCCCGACCGAAAGCTGGCAGTCGATCGTCTGTTTCGGGAGCGGAAAACTCGGCCCGCTCCACGCAGGCAGGCGCGCTTGGGCTTGCCGTCAGCCCAGCCACCACCACAATGCCGCGATCGCCGCCGCGATGGCAGCCACCGTCAGTCCCAGCATGATGTAGGAGCCCGTGATGATGTCGCGGATGATCTTCTTGATCGTTTCGCGGTCGTTCAGGTTTGGGAAGGGTTCGTTCGGCTGCGCCACGTCGAGAAAATGGCAGAGCGGGGCCCAGCCCTCACTGACCTTGAACACCAGCAGCTTTTCCGGCGGCACGGCTGCCTTGACTTCGTCGACATAGGCATTGTAGCGGGCAACCGCCCTATCCCGGTCGCCCATGACACCGGCCAATGTGCGGCCCCAGATGAGCTTGCGCGACATGTCGCCGAACTTCCGGCCGAACGGGGTGAGCCATTCCAGGATCTTGAACTGCCACAGGTTCTCGGTGAAGTAGATGGTGTCGATCGTGCTTTCGTACCACGCCTCGGCACCGCGTGGGTGCAATGTCAGCAGCACCTTGGCATCGGGGTAGGCCACCATCAGTTCGCGCCACACGCAGCAGCCTGGATTGTCGACCGTGGCGGTGTAATTGGCGAACACCTTGCCCCAGTCCTGCTGCGAACCGGGCGGGCTGTTGGCCACCTTGCGCCAGAAATCGAGATGGCCTGTGTTGGCCTTGTTCATGATCACTTCCTGCATGTGATAGCAGGGCAGGCCGAGCTTGTTCAACGCGGCAAAGGTCGACCATGTGCCGGTGCGGCCGAAACCGGCCCCGATCAATTTAAGCGTCATTCCCCAATCCCCCCGGACTTCTTTTCCCGATTACCGCAGTCCGTGAGCACCAAACTGCTCCTGCCAGCGCCACCGTGCAACAAATTTCTAAGGGGATGTCGAGCTGGACACCGCGTACTTGCGTAGTTGCTAAAATAATGAAAACCTGTGCGCGGATGCGGAGATTTGGGCAGGGAGTCGCCCGGACCGGGACGGGTTGGGCGATCTTGAAGGTCGATGTATTTTGGGCCATTTCTCGTCGGAATGTCGGCGACCACGATCCTTGTCGCGGTCTGGACCTATATTGCTACCGGTTCCTTGTGGGAGGCGCTTGCCTGGACAGCGGTGGTCCTGGTCGTCCTGCAGGTCGGCTACTTCGTGCTCGTCCTGGGGCTGATCCACAGGCGCGCACAAGACACCGCGATGGGCCAGGATGCAGTTGACCCGGTGCCGCCGTTACACCGGGACGGCGTCCGGCATTAACGGCGCCACCCGCGGCTCGCTATCCCTCAGCCCCCGGGAGAATCTCTCAGGGCCTTGCTGGCCAGAGTATTCAGCATCGCGCGGAATTCGCCCGGGGCGCACTTCCGGTAAATCGCGGCGGCCACGGTGGAACGAAGCCGCGGTGGGTGCGTTTTCCTACCTCGATCGGTGAGGCGCCACCTCCACCGGTCCGTTGGAGGCCCGCTCCTGCTCCCGGCAGGGCGGGCCTTTTTTGGAGACGAGGTAAAGTACGGGAACGACACCCCTCGCTATACGTTAGATAGCCCTAGAAAGAGGCGTCAGTTCTTGCCTTTGCAAGCCGATATGCCTTGATTGTCCCGCAATCCAGAAGAAGTTTTATTAGACCTGCAAAGCATGCTAGTGTTGATATCTTCACTTATATTTGTAACAAAATGTGGCATATTGTTGGTTAAGCGCCTCATTTATTTCACAAGCAGATATGGAACCTCCGACTTGCGTGAGAGTTTCCCATCAGGCGGAGCGAATAGCCAATCATGGAGGTTGTCATGAAACATTATCTTACGAGTGCTGCGGCTGCGATCGTCCTGCTGGGCGGCGCCGGCGCGGCTCTGGCGGACACCATCGTGGTCCAGCCGGAACAGGAGACGGTCGTTCGCGAATATATCAAGAGGGAGCCGCTGGCGTCGGTGAACCTTCTGGGCGTCGAACTCAAGCTCGGCTCCTCGGTACCGGACAAGGTCGAACTGCGTGAAGTACCCAACGTCAGGTATCGCGTCGCGGTGATCAATGATCAGACCGTGCTGGTGGATCCCGACACCCGTCAGATCGTGGAAGTTCTTCACTGATCCGTCTCACGCATCAAGCAAAAAGCCCATCACCGGTTTAACGCCGGTGATGGGTTTTTGACGGAGCTTTCCTGAATCTACTCGGCGGCGAGCCTGTCCTGCGTCCTGGTGTCGAAGTCGCTGGCGTCATGGCGTTCGTGCAGCTGCATGGCCGGTTCGCCGAAGGCGCGGTTGACCATGCGGCCACGCTTTACCGCAGGTCGTTCGTCGATCGCCTTCGCCCAGCGCTGCACGTTTTTATACTCGTGCACCGACAGGAAGGTGGCGGAATCATTATACTGCCGGCCGAGCGCCAGCCCGCCATACCAGGGCCAGACCGCCATGTCGGCGATGGTGTAATCCTTGCCGCCAAGATATTCCGTTTCGGCCAGACGGCGGTCGAGAACGTCCATCTGGCGCTTCACCTCCATCGAGAAGCGGTCGATGGCATATTCGATCTTTTCCGGTGCATAGGCGTAGAAATGGCCAAAGCCGCCGCCGAGATAAGGGGCCGAGCCCATCTGCCAGAACAGCCAGGATAGCACTTCCGCCCGCGCCGGCTGCTCGGCCGGCAGGAATTCGCCGAATTTCTCGGCGAGATAGACCAGGATCGAGCCGGATTCGAAGACGCGCACCGGGGACTTGCCGCTGTGGTCCATCAGCGCCGGGATCTTGGAATTGGGGTTGACCTCGACAAAGCCGCTGCCAAACTGGTCGCCATCGTTGATGCGGATCAGCCATGCATCGTATTCGGCGCCCTTGTGGCCAAGCGCCAGGAGCTCTTCGAGCATCACCGTCACCTTGACGCCGTTTGGCGTCGCCAGCGAATAAAGCTGCAGCGGGTGCTTGCCGACCGGCAGTTCCTTGTCGTGCGTCGGTCCGGCGATCGGCCGGTTGATACTGGCAAAGGCGCCACCATTGCCCTTGTTCCAGGTCCATACTTTCGGCGGGGTATATTCGGTCATGTCGGCTCTCGTATCGTGGGAGGATGGCAGGTCACCCATAGCTAGGGCTGCGGAGAGGGAAGTTCAACTTGTGTTGAACTATTGTCAATGCGGGGCGCGACGCATCGCCTGCCGGGCGTTCGAAATTCGAAAAGCCGAGCAGTTGGCTTTTCCTGCCCTATGGCCACCGTCTCACCCCCCTTGCAGCATCTCCCCCGTGGCATACCTATAGAAGAAGCCGCCAGGCATTCGCATCGCAGGACAAAATCATGACCATCAATCCCAATCCGCGTTCCGTCGTTGCCGTGCGGGCGACCGTTCCGGAGGATGCCTTCACGGCCGGGGCACTGGGCACGCTCAGGGAAGGCAGCGGCGTCGTCATCCGCAGTGACGGGCTGGTGCTGACCATCGGCTATCTCATCACAGAGGCGGAGGAGGTCTGGCTGACCTCGCATGACGGCCGCGTCATCCCCGCTCACGCGCTCGCCTACGACCAGGAATCGGGCTTCGGCCTCGTTCAGGCGCTGGCGCCGACCGGTCTGCCGGCCGTGGCGCTGGGTGATGCCGGTAAGGCCAGGATCGGCGACGCGGTGGTGCTTGCCGACGGCATCGGCCGGGCGGTCGAGGCCAAGATCGTCACCAAGCAGGAATTCGCCGGCTATTGGGAGTATCTGCTCGACGAAGCGATCTTCATCGCGCCGGCGCATCCGTCCTGGGGCGGCGCGCCATTGTTCAACGCCGAGGGCGCGCTGCTCGGCATCGGTTCGCTGCGCTTGCAGATGAGCCGCGCCGGCGAGGTTGCCGATATCAACATGGTGGTTCCGATCGACCTGTTGCCGCCGATCCTCGACGACCTGCTGACGCGTGGCCACGTGGCCAAGCCGCCGCGCCCGTGGCTCGGCGCGCTGTCGGCCGAAAGCGACGGCAAGGTGGTGGTGATGAGCGTGACCGAGGGCGGCCCGGCGGCCAAAGCCGGCCTGCGCGAAGGCGACGTCATTTCCGAGGTCCGCGACGGTGCGGTCGACGGGCTCGCCGATTTCTATCGCAAGCTTTGGGAAAGCGGCTCGGCCGGTGCCGAGATCCCGATGCGGGTGGTGCGCGACGGCCGCGAGACCTGGCTGCGCGTCAAATCCGCCGACCGCGGCAGTTTCCTGAAAAAGCCGCAGCTGCAGTAGGCCCGGCGATTTCGGCCAGCCCATGCATCCAAGACTGCTCAAGACCTTCCTCGCGGTGGCGCGCAGCCGCAACATCACGCGCGCCGCCGAGATGGTTCATCTCGCCCAGTCGAGCGTCAGCGACCAGGTCCAGTCGCTGGAGGCCGAGCTGGGCGCTGTCTTGTTCACGCGCTCGAAATCAGGGCTGGAGCTGACGCCGGCGGGGCTGGCGCTGAGGCCCATCGCCGAAGAGCTGCTGCGGCTGGACGGCGAGGCGCGTGCCGCCGTTCAGGCGGCGTCTGGCCAGACCAGCGGCGTTCTGACCATCGGTGCGCTGGAGACGATCGCCTCGGCCCGCCTGGCGCCCTGGCTGCCGGGGTTCCAGGCCAGCCACCCCGACATCGCCGTCCGGATGAAGGTGACCGACAGCGGCACGCTGCTGCGCCAGCTGGAGGACGGCGACATCGATGTCGCCTTCTGCTTCAATCGCCGCGATGTTCCAAATGGCGGCGCCGATCAACGCTTCGCCAGGCAGACGATAGCGGCCGAGCCGCTGGTGCTGATCGCCGCGCCGGGGCAGAACCTGGTTCCGTGCGATCTGGCCGCCCTTGCCGCAAAACGTTTCGTGGCAACGGAGCCTGGATGCATCTACCGGCACATGTTCGACACCGCCTTCGCCGAGGCGGGCATCGGAGCCTCGGGATTTGCCGCCGAAGTCGGCAGCATCGGCGCCATTGCCCGGCTGGTCGCGGCCGGCGCGGGGCTGGGCCTCGTTCCACGTCTGGCCGTCAGCGACGCGGTTCAGCGTGGTGAGCTGATCGAACTGCCATGGCCTGGCCGAGCGCAAGTGGCGCCGCTGACGATGATCTGGCGGCGCCGGCGCGTCCAGCCGCCGGCACTCCGGCACCTGCTTGCCGCCGCGCGCGACACACTGGCGCCGCCGCACTCCGGAACCGGCTCAGGATCTGAATCGGCGAACCGCTCCAAGGCTTTGTTTCCAAACAATTCCGGGAAAGCCGTCGTCAGCTAGGCCAAGCGATGCCCGCCCTCGACATGCAGCGTCGTGCCAGTCGTAAAACCATTGCCCATGAGGAAGAAAATCGCGTCGGCGATGTCGTCGGGCTGGCCGATCCTGCCGACCGGCAGCCGCTCGGCCATCGCCGCAAGTGTCTCTGCTTTCCTGTCGCCGGCCACCTGCGCCCAAATCTCGGTATCGACCCAGCCGGGCGAGACGGCGTTGACGCGGATCGGCGCGAGTTCCACCGCCAGCGCCCGCACCATCCCTTCGAGCGCGGCATTGACGGCGGCAACGACCGAGCCGCGCGCGGCCGGCCGGTAGGCGGCGATGCCGGAAACGAAGGTCATCGAGCCGGCCACTGCCAGCCGTGGCGCGCCGTGCTTGGCGAGCAGCAGCGGGCCGAAGATCTTGCTGTCGACCACGCGTTGCGCCGCCGCGAGATCGAGCTCCGGCAGCAGCCGGTAGGCGCCGTCGATGTCGGCGGCGGTGCTGACGATATGATCGAGGCCGCCGATCCCGGCGAACAACGCCGCGACCTGATCTTCCCGCGTGATGTCGACAGTGGTTGTTTCGAGGGCGGCGCTATTGCCCAGCGCCTCACAGGCCTGCCGCAGCCTGTCTTCGCCGCGCCCGGCGATGATGACTTCGGCCCCGGCTTCGAGGCAGCGCCTTGCAAGCGCCAGGCCCATGCCGGATCCTCCGCCGACGATCAGGATCTTTTGGTTCGAAATGCTCATATCCGCTCTGCCTTCGTTTGGTTGGACAAGGGCAGGGAATTGGCAGCTCGATGCGGAAAGCGAAAACGGAAGAAACCGATGGTGTCATCGGACGGGCCGATTATGCCAGCCCATATGAGCCTCGTCCCGTCAGCGTACCAGAGGGCTATCCCAAACGACGAACAACAGCGCCTTTAACTGGGCGAAGCGCTGCGGTCCGAGTTCGGTGCGCCACTCCGCCTCGATGTCGCGCAATATGTCGACCATTTTCCAGAAAGCGGCGTGGCCGCGCTCGGTGGAGCGCACCACGCGCGCGCTGCCTTCACCGTCGGAGCGGACGAGATAGCCGTAGCCTTCCAGACTGCTGAGCAACTGGTTGATGGCTTGCTTGCTCATGCCGGCCCGCTCGGCGATCGTGCCGGGCCGCGCCCCGTCCGGGCCGGGAAACTGCAGCACGGCCATGTGCGGCAGGCGCAATTCGTCGAAACCCGCGTCGTTGAGCTCCTTGATCAGCCGGCGCTGGATCGCCTGCGCCGGCACGCGCAACAGGGCGCCGATCAAAAGGTCCTCGGTCTTGGTCTGCAGAACTTCGGTGGACGTGGCCATTGACGATCCGGTAAATTGAGTTTACTGATTGCTAGTAAATGTAATTTACCGGAGGGGTTTGCGCAATGTCATCCATGAATCTTCAGGTCAATCCAGCCGAAGAGGCCATCGGCGACAAGATGCTATCGATTCGCTTCCTGGTGACGGGCGACAGTTCGAACGGCAGCGTCGCCGCCTTCGAGTTGAAAGTGGCTGGCGGATCGCGGCTGCTGGCGCCGGCGCACAGCCACGATCATTATGAAGAGACGATCTACGGCGTTGACGGGGTGCTGACCTGGACCGTAGACGGCAAGGCGCTCGATGTCGGAGCGGGAGAGGCGCTATGCATTCCACGCGGCGCCGTCCACCGGTTCGACAACAAGGGCGTCAACGACGCGACGGTACTGTGTATCGTGACCCCGGCGGCGATCGGTCCGGACTATTTCCGCGAGATTTTCGCAATATTCCATGCCGCCGCCGGCGGCCCGCCGGACAAGGCCAGCATGATGGAGATCATGCGTCGCCACGGGCTGACGCCGGCGGCACCGACACCGGCGTAGAACACGAGCGCTGGGCTGCGGCGGCTCTATTCCCGCTCCGCACTCGCAAACACCACCAGATTGCCATCGGGATCGCGCATGCGCATGATCCAGGAACGGCCGGCCTTCTCGATCGGGCCGGGTTCGAGGCCCGCATCCACCAGTCTCTGCCGTTCTGGCGCCAGGGGCAGCACGCCGAGCGTCAGCGTCGAGGTGCCGGCTTTTTCCTTGTCCTCGAAGAGCTGCACCTCGGCGCTTTCCGTGAACTGCCATTCGGCAAGGCCAGGCATCGGCCGGCGCAGCGGCGGCTTGCCGAACAGTTTTCCATACCAGTCGATGCTGGGCTCGAGGTCGGAGCAGCTGACATGGGCGAAAACGGTCTGCACGGCCATCGCGATCCTCCATGGCGGTTGCACTCTTGTCGGACCGCGGCCATGGATGGTGTGTTCCGTTGCCCGGCAGCAGCGTGCCCCACTGCTGACGAAAATTGGCAGTGAAACATGCCATCATGATGCGGGGAATCGCACGATGCCGGAGGCAGGATGAGGGCGACGCCAGCGACAACGACACTGATCGGGCAGGTGCACTGATGGCACCCGTCAAGGTCGACCCCGACAAGGTGCGGGAATTTCCCGACGCGACGAGCTTTTACGCCTGGCTCGGCGAACACCACGCCACGGAAACCGAAGTGTGGATCAAGGTGCATAAGGTGGGGTCGGGACTGAAGTCGATCACACCGAAGGAGGCCATCGATGTCGTGCTGTGCTTCGGCTGGATCGATGCCGTGCGCAAGGGGCTGGACGAGAACAGTTTCCTGCAGCGCTACACGCCGCGCGGCAAAAAAAGCATCTGGAGCAAGATCAACGTCGACAATGTGGCGCGCCTTGTCGAGGAGGGCCGCATGACCGGGCATGGGCTGAGAGAGGTCGAGGCGGCCAAGGCCGACGGGCGCTGGGCGCGCGCCTATGGCAGCGGCAAGGAGATGAAAATCCCCGACGATCTGCAGGCGGCGATCGACGCCGAGCCGGCGGCGAAGGCGATGCTGGAAAGGCTCAGCGCGCAGAACCGCTTCGCGCTCGCCTTCCGCACCCACAACATGAAGACCGAGGCTGGCCGCAAGAAGAAGATCGAAGCCTTCGTCGCGATGCTGAAGCGCGGCGAGACGATCCATCCACAGGGGAAGAAGTAGGCCCTTCAGGCGCCCGAATGCGGGTCGATGCCGTAGGGATGGACGGGGTAGCCGGGTCCGATGGCATCGCATACGCGGTTGGTCCATGCTGCGAACCCCGGATAGTCCGCGAGCGAAAAGCCGCAATCCCCGGCGCGGTGGCTGTAGGCATAGACGGCGATGTCGGCGATGGTGAGGTCGCTGCCGGCGAGAAACGGTGCCTCGCCAAGGCTGCGGTTCAGGGCGGCAAGCGTACGGGCTCCGGCTTCGCGCTTGCCGGCAACCATGGCCTGGTTACGGTCGAGCCGTCCGGTCAGGGTCCAGAAGCGCAGCGAGCCGATGACGGGCTCGACGTTATATTGTTCGAAGAACAGCCACTGCATGACCTTGGCACGCCGGTAGCGGTCCGACGGCAGGAAGGGCGTGCCCTCGGCAAGGTAGGTGAGGATCGCATTGGATTCGGCGATGGCGCTGCCGTCCTCGAGTTGAAGGACCGGGACCGCGCCTGCCGGGTTGAGCGCCAGGAAGGCGTCGGTATGGCTCTCGCCCTCGAAAATCGAGACGGGGTGCGTGACGTGAGGGATATTCAGCAGCCCTAGCAGGACCCGGATCTTCCAGCCGTTCTGCGACGGCAGATAATCGTGAAGCGTGAGCATGACCGGTCCTCTTGATGGGTGAACGATCGCATATAGCTGCGCCCGCCGACACCCGATTCCCGCGCAACCAACTCACGCGCGTCATCGCATGATGACTGCTATCTCCTCCCTCTAATAAAACAGGTCCACCCGTGCCATTTTGCCCCGAGATGACCGACAAAGAGGCTTCCCATGAACACCCACAAAGTCGCCCTCGTCACCGGCGCAAATCGCGGCATCGGGCTTGAAACCGGGCGGCAACTCGCGGCGCTCGGCTTCACCGTTCTGCTCGGCGTGCGCGATCTCGCCAAGGGCGAGGCGGCGGCGAAAGGGCTTGATGGCCATGTCGAGGCCATCGCGCTCGATGTCGCCGCGCCCGACGCGGCGGCGAGAGCAGCCGACGACGTGCGGCGCCGGTTCGGCCGGCTCGACGTGCTGATCAACAACGCCGCCATCCACTACGACACCGGCTCGCGCGCCCTGCAGGCCGACTGGACTGTCATCCGCGAGGCGTTCGAGACCAATGTCTTCGGCGCCTGGCGGGTGGCCGCCGCCTTCGCGCCGCTGCTCGGGGCGGGCGGCCATGGCAGGCTAGTCAACGTCTCCTCCGAAGGCGGTTCTCTGGCCTCGATGGGCGCGGGCGCGCCAGCCTATTCGACCTCGAAGGCGACGCTCAATGCACTGACCCGCGTGCTGGCGGCCGAACTGCGCGGCTCGGGCGTGCTGGTCAACGCGATCTGCCCGGGCTGGGTCGCCACAGACATGGGCGGGCCGGGCGGGCGCCCGGTGGCGCAAGGGGCGGCGGGCATCGTGTGGGCCGCGACCTTGCCCGACGACGGCCCGACCGGCGGCTTTTTTCGCGATGGCAAGAGGCTGCCGTGGTGACGGCGAGACGCGGGCAGGTTCGGCGGCGCCCGGCATTGCGTAACGGCGTTCAGCATCTGAATCGGGAAATTGTGCCAAACGATTGTTTTCGCATCAATCTCGCCGGACATCCCTGCATCACCCCCTCCATGGCGGGTGGACGAAGGCCGGCATGGCGGCTATTTTTTCGAGCCCGCGACCAGATCGCGCGGCGCAATCGGTCGCCGGGAGTTGTTGCCGTTGAGAAGGATTGCTTCGTGGACGATGGCGCTGATCCTCGTTGCCGTCGCCGCGTGCGTCGGGGCTGGCGCCGCCGTCGCCCAGACACAAACGTCTGCCGAGCTGCCTTTGCCGTCGGACGTGTCGTCGAAGGACATATCGGTCGGGGTAAAGGCCGCGCCGCCCGTCGCCTTCAAGCTGCAGGACGGCACCTGGTCGGGATTGAGCATCGACCTCTGGCAGAAGATGGCCGGGCGGCTCAACCTTCGCTTCCACTATGTCGAAGTGCCTGGCGTGCAGGACCAGATCGACGGCGTCGCCGGCGGCAAATTCGACGTGGCGATGGCCGCGATCACCGTCACGGCAGACCGCGAAAAGGCCGTCGATTTCACGCAGCCCTTTTTCACGACCGGGCTCGGCATCGCTACACCGCTCAACAGCCAGCGGTCATGGCGGCCGATCTTGCACGCGCTGACCTCGTTCGGCTTCCTGCAGGCCGTGCTGGCACTGATCGTCATCTCGGTCGTGGTCGGCGTCCTGATCTGGATGTTCGAACGCCGCCACAATGAGGATTTCGGCGGCGGCGTCGCCAAGGGCCTGTTTTCAAGCATGTGGTGGTCGACGATTGCCGCGACCCAGGCCAGCACCGGCGATTTCGGTCCGCGAACCGTGCCGGGGCGTGTGCTGGCCGCGCTGTGGATGATGGGATCGATCATCGCCATCGCGGTGTTCACCGCCGGCGTCACATCGGTGCTGACCGTGACGCAGATGGAAGGCATGGTGCAGGGCGAAAGCGACCTCGCCACGGTCCGGGTCGGCGCCGTGCAGAATTCCTCGACCGCGTCCTACCTGGATTCCACCCATATCCGCCATCGGGACTTTGCCACCGTCCAGCAGGGCCTGGACACGCTGCGCGCCGGCAAGATCGATGCGCTGGTCCACGACAAGCCGCTGCTTGGCTGGCTGGTCGGACAGAACTACGGCGCGAGCCTGCGGGTCCTCGACGCGACCTTCGACCAGCAGCAATATGCCATCGCCCTGCCGCTCGGCAGTAGGCTTCGCAAGCCTCTTGATGTCGCCCTGCTGCAAACCATGGAAAGCGACTGGTGGAAACAGGCGGTCTTC
This sequence comes from Mesorhizobium salmacidum (SeqCode), assembly GCF_037179605.1. Classification (NCBI taxonomy): domain Bacteria; kingdom Pseudomonadati; phylum Pseudomonadota; class Alphaproteobacteria; order Hyphomicrobiales; family Phyllobacteriaceae; genus Mesorhizobium; species Mesorhizobium salmacidum (SeqCode). Next base: position 50,124 of record NZ_JAPYKS010000019.1, on the reverse strand, counting down.
CAGTATCTGGGCGAGAAATAGGCTATCGGCATGAGAGCGGGGACGGACAGCTCGCGGCATTGCGCGCAAGAAAAAGCCGCCCGCTTCAGGACGGGTCTTCGGGTGATGGCTGTCGTCACTGATCGAGGTCGACCGGGGTCACCCCGAGGAGCTTCAGGGCGTTGGCGTAGATCCGGATGCCTTGCGCCTGCTTGCTCCCGGCGCAGAACCGGTTCGCCTTGTCCTGCAGTGCCGTTACCTCGGCGATCTGGCTCGCACTGGCACCCGGTTTGGCCTTGGCCTGGATGGCCCCGTCGAGTTGAAGGCCGAGCCGGCTGCAATATTCGGTCCGGGTGACCGCCGCCTCCGCGTCCGACTGTACGACCGCAAGCGTGGCGAGCGAAATGCCTGTCAGGGCACCCATCCATCCGGCCGAACGTCGTTGCATTGCAGGCACTATCCCTTGGCGTGTCCGGCCGCCGCTGCCCGGCTGCCACGGGATGGTTATCGCAGACGATCTTTTCGCCAGTTTTTCCCGGATGTTGAATCTTGTTTCTGGAGTGTGTCTGGGGCCGGGTTCACACTTCGTCGGCGTCGAACAGCAGCATCGTCAGATCGTCGTCGCCCGGGGCCAATATCCGCCGGTCGGCGGCGCAGGCAACGCCGACTTCGCTGGCGAACGCGGCGCGGATGTCGTCGAGGCTGTCGAAATACAATGTCCCCACAAGGTAAGGCATCTCGCCCGCCGAGAGTTTGACGATGGGCCGCCTGCTGACATCGTAGCGCCGCAGGCCGGGAAGCTTCTTGGCGAGCGGTATATGAACATCGAAATAGTGCCGGTCGAACGCGGCCGGATCGGCCGGGGTTTTGTAGATCACAAGCATCTTGGCCATTGCCCGTATTCCTGTCCTGTTGATGTCGATGGTCAAGCCGTGCAGGCCGCCAAACCGAAGTCGTTCGACATTGGCGGATTTCGACCGCCGGTCGATTTTTATGTGCGCGGGCCGGGAGCTCGGGCTATGCGACAGCCGATTTCCCGACTTGAGGAGACCGGCGCCTCGCGCTCCCGCGGGCATCTGCGGCGCTTCTGCCTCTTCCCCCGGCACCGTCATTCGCGTAAGGGCGCGGGAAAATTCCAACTCCGCATCGATACCCCCGGAACATCATGATCAGACTTGAAAACATCGGCAAGCAGAACGGCCGTCAGCTTGTCTTCATCGAGGCGTCGGCCTCCCTGCAGAGGGGCGAGAAGACCGGCCTCGTCGGCCCCAACGGTGCCGGCAAGACGACGCTGTTTCGCATGATCACCGGGCAGGAACTGCCCGATGAGGGCCAGGTTCAGGTCGATCGCGGCGTCACCATCGGCTATTTCAGCCAGGATGTCGGCGACATGGCGGGCCACAGCGCGGTGGCCGAAGTGATGAACGGCGCCGGACCGGTCAGCGACGTGGCGGCCGAGATGGCGGAACTCGAGGCGGCCATGGCCGATCCCGACCAGGCCGACCGGATGGACGAGATCATCGAACAATATGGCGAGGCGCAGCACCGCTTCGAGGAACTCGACGGCTATGCGCTGGACGGACGCGCGCGGGAGGTCCTCGATGGTCTCGGATTTTCGCAAGAGATGATGGACGGCGATGTCGGCAAGCTGTCGGGCGGCTGGAAGATGCGCGTAGCGCTGGCTCGCATCCTGCTGATGCGCCCCGATGTCATGCTGCTCGACGAACCGTCGAACCATCTCGACCTCGAAAGCCTGATCTGGCTTGAGCAGTTCCTGAAGGGCTATGACGGCGCGCTGCTGATGACCTCGCACGACCGCGAGTTCATGAACCGCATCGTCAACAAGATCGTCGAGATCGATGCGGGATCGCTCACCGCCTATTCCGGCAATTATGAATTCTACCAGCAACAGCGGGCGATCGCCGACAAGCAGCAGCAGGCGCAGTTCGAGCGCCAGCAGGCGATGCTGGCCAAGGAAATCGCCTTCATCGAGCGTTTCAAGGCGCGCGCCTCGCACGCAGCCCAGGTGCAGAGCCGGGTGAAGAAGCTCGACAAGATCGACCGCGTCGAGCCGCCCAAGCGCCGTCAGGTGGTGAATTTCGAGTTCCAGCCGGCGCCGCGCTGCGGCGAGGACGTCGTCACCTTGAAGAACGTGCACAAGGCCTATGGCAGCCGCACCATCTATGAAGGGCTCGACTTCCAGGTCCGCCGCCGCGAGCGCTGGTGCATCATGGGCGTCAACGGCGCGGGTAAGTCGACGCTCCTGAAGCTGGTGGCCGGCGCCTCCGATCCCGATACAGGCACGGTGGCGCGGGGCCCGAGCGTGAAAATGGGCTATTTCGCCCAGCACGCCATGGAGTTGCTGGAAGGCGAGCGCACCGTGTTCCAGACGCTGGAAGACAATTTCCCGCAGGCCGGCCAGGCGCCGCTTCGGGCGCTCGCCGGCTGCTTCGGCTTTTCCGGTGACGAGATCGAGAAGAAATGCCGGGTGCTGTCGGGCGGCGAGAAGGCGCGGCTGGTGATGGCGCTGATGCTGTTCGACCCGCCCAACCTCTTGGTGCTGGACGAGCCGACCAACCACCTCGACATCACCACCAAGCAGATGCTGATCGAGGCGCTGTCGCAATATGAAGGCACGATGCTGTTCGTCTCGCACGACCGGCATTTCCTGGCAGCGCTGTCGAACCGCGTTCTCGAATTGACGCCGGAAGGCATCCACACCTATGGCGGCGGCTATACGGAATATGTCGAGCGCACGGGACAGGAAGCGCCGGGGCTAAGGAGCTGAACGGGTAGGGGTCGCCGTTCTCCGAGCGGAGACCTAAAGCAGGCCGTGTTTCCTGAATTCGGCCTGCTCGTCCCCGCTGATCCAGCCGAACACCTTCAGCTTCCCGTCACGCCTCTCGAGGAGATAGCTGACCTCGAAATCAATGGTGATGAGCGCCGCCTTCTTGTTCTGGTACTCCCCGGCCCATTGCACCTTTGCCACGCAGTGGTTTTGATCGAACGGCGTCACGGATACGTCCCTGCACATCATCTTCCCGGCCCCCATTGCCCTGTAGCCCTCGAAGCCCTTCTTCATGATTTCGATCAGTTGCTTGCCGTTTTCGCCGGCCATTACCCCGCCAGGGGTGACTGAGATGAAAGCGGACGAATAGATGTCGGCGACATCCTTCAAACCGGCATCCGACAAGAGCGCGTCATTGTAGAATTTCGCATAGGCCTCGAAGAATTTCGCGACCTCGGCTTTGACGATCATCGTCTTCCTCTCCCCTGAACGGGACGGGAAACCGCTTCACACTTCTCCGGGAACCGCTCCGAGGGGTGACGCGCCTACCTCAGCGCGATGCTCATGCCGCTGAGATCCGCGTTCACTTGCAGGCCCACCTGTCTGCCCGTGAGTTGGAGCTGGGCGCCCTTGTCGTTGGTCATCACGATCACCTGTGCGCCTCTGCCGAGCGCGCCGCCGCCGCCGGCCGCGCCGTATACGCCAGTCACGTCCCGGGCGCGCCTGATGTGGCGCACGGTGCCCTGGAAATAGGTCTTGGAGACGCCGAAGGCGAGGCCGCCCGAAACCCCGCCGATCGAGATCGGATATTTCCGGCCATGGAAGGTCAGCGTGCCCTCGCCACCGGAGCCGCCGACGAAGAAGGCCGCCTTGTAGACGGAGAAGCGGATCGTGCCGCTGTCGGCATGCGCGGCGCTGGCAAGGCTGACGCCTACCGTGGCGATGGCGGCTACGGCGATTGAACGAAATCCGGAGGAAATAGTCATGATGGGAGCTCCTGAAGGGTGGCTGCCTTGCTCGCCGGCAAGAATGTCGGCATCGCATCAACTTACAACTGAACAGTCTCGCCCATCATTTGTTCCAGGCGGCGGTCTGAATCTGGCGGCGGGAAGGCCGCCACGAAAAGAGCCAGGCTCTCTGGTCGCGGCGGTCTTCTTGTGGGATGGAGACGTCGGTGTACGCTCCACGGCGGTTGGCAAAGGGGTTGGGGATGAGAATTGCGACGGGGCTTGCAATGTCCGCATTGGCCGCGACAATGGCTGGATGCGCGACGTCTCCGGTCGACTATGGAGCCTCGCTTTCGCAGCAGGACCAGAAGTGGGCGACGCCGCGATGCCAGCAAGCCCGGGCGGCGGCTTCGGACTACGCGGTCCGCGAAAAACAGCACCCGGGTTGGGAATTCGTCGCACTTGGTCCCTACGGGTTGGGGATCATAGCGGCGACCAAGGAGCACGAGCAGAAGCAACGAAAGCTGCTCGCCCGCGACGTGCATCTGCAATGTTCGAGCCTACCCCTGCCAAAGGCATTGCAAGGTGATTTGAGCCCTGCCAGTCCGGCGAAATATCCATAGCCGCGAACCGGTGCGGATGCGACCCTCGACGAAACCCGTTACACGCTTTTCCCTGGAGTTGCTCTAACGCAGCAATCCGTCCGCCTCGAATGTGTCCCAACCTTCGAGCTTTGGCGCATCGTCCTTTCCCGCATTTCTGGTCTTGCGGGCGTTGCCCGTCCGCTTGCCTGCTCGCGTCAGTGCGGCCTTGCCGGCCCCGCGCCGTCTGTTCTCGGACACTTCCAGCGCATCCTCCTCCCGCCAGGCGGTCGCCAGGTCGCGATCGAGAACGTCCTCGATGTGGCGTGGATCGAAGACGTGGAAGGTCACGGCCTTGGATCGCCCGCGCATCTTCACGGTACGCGTGCCGATGCTTTTCAGGCGACCATCCCTGAGCCATTTGTGCCGCTCTCGGGAGGAGATGGTGAGGATGTCCTCTGCCTCTCGCGGAAGCACGGGCAGTGCCTCGATTCCCTCCAGCGTCCTGGAGATGGTTGCCGAGGCGGTCTTGAACGCATCCGCGTCGGTTCGCATCATGCGCAAGACGACGCGGCCCGTCTCGGCCTTGGCAAATTTCCGCACCGTCCACGGCAGGCGGGCCCGAACTTCGCGTTCGATCCCCTTCAGGCGCAAGGAAGATCCAAGCGTCGCCGCTGGCGGCAGCAGCCATTCGGCGACCATTGACGCGGTGCCCGTGCCTTGCTCGGCCGTGCGATCAGGGGCGGTGGCAATTTTCGCCGCGATGCCGCTCAGGATCTTCCGAATGGAGCCGCGCTTCTTGTCCGCCATGTTTCGTTTTCGCTCATCGAGTGCTTTCGTGGAAGCGTTCGCACAGCGGACAACCGAAATCAGGGTCGAACAGTTCCCTAGGCATGCGCAGGCGGAGGACTATTGACTTCATCTGGGCAACCCTCCATGCAAGCGGCCCTGGACAGGTGGTCCAACGAACCGCAGGGTGGTTCCAATATTGCGTCACGGATTTCGCAAGGAGCGCTTGCCCACAACGACAGGTCAGATCGTTGCGAAATTGAAATTCCCGAGGCGCTGACCACAGCTCTCTTCGTCCCACCGACGCCTGATCGACCGTTGGAATTGCACTTGGTCCGAATCGGCGGGCGATCCTATTACCCTCAAGGCCGTGATGGCATGTGTTGGGCGAGGGCGCCCTGGACTGGGCCGCCGTCGATAAGCAAGAAGTCCGGTGCCGCTTTTGGCAAACACATCATCCGGTGTTCCAGCATATTGTGCTGGCGAATAAGCTTGAGACAAGGCGGTTCCGAACAACAATGGCTAGGCGGTTTGCGTTTCTCCTGGTGCGCGACTTCACGCTGTCGCCGCTGTCGCTGTTCATCGACACGCTGCGGCTGGCGGGCGATGAGGGCGATCGCAGCCGCAGGATAGAGTTCGACTGGGAGATCGTCGGCGAACGCGGTCTGCCGATCCGGGCAAGTTGCGGCGTCGAACTGCTGCCGACCGGGGGGATCGGCAATCCCGAGGATTTCGATAATGTCGTCGTGGTCGGCGGCCTGCTCGACACCAACCGCAGCCTGAGTTCCGAAAAGGAGGCCTTCCTGTTGCGGGCCGCAGGGAAGGGCGTGCCGCTGACGGCGCTCTGCACGGGCAGCTTCGTGCTGGCGCGCTACGGCCTGCTCGATGGCTATAGCGCCGCCGTCAGCTGGTTCCACATCAAGGATTTCCGCAGCCGGTTCCCGGAGGTCAACGCCCATGCCGACAGCCTGTTTACCGTCGACCGTGGCCGCTCGACATGCGCGGGCGGCACGGGTGCCGCCGACCTTGCAGGCCATTTCGTGTCCCAGTTCATCGGCCAGAAGGCGGCGGAAAAGGCCGCCAAGATCCTGGTGCTCGACCGGATCAGAAGCAGCAGGGATGTGCAGCCCGTCGGCGACCTGTTTCCGGAGGCGTCGAGCCGGGCGGTGAAGCGCGCTTTGCTGTTGATGGAGAGCAATCTCCAGGAGACGCTGTCGGTCGCCGAGATCGCGACCCGCCTGAACTGCTCGCGGCGCCAGCTCGAACGGCTCTTCGGGTTGGAATTGGGCATCGGCCCGATGGCGGCATATCTCGCGTTACGAGTGCAGCATGCGAAGTCGCTGCTCGAAGGCAGCGACCTGCAGATCGGCGAAATCGCCTACCGCTGCGGCTTTACCAATGCCGGCCATTTCAGCCGCGTGTTCCGCCAGCAGACCGGCACCACGCCAACCTATCTCAGGCATCCCAACCGCAGGCCCGGCGGCGCGACGATACAATGAAGTCCGCTACGTGCGGCGCCTATGAAATCCGCTGGCCGTCCTCGTCGAGCAGAACGCAGCCCTCGGGATCGAATCCGAAGTCGGCCGTCTCGCCTTCGCGAAGGACGCGGCCATTGATCGGCGCGTTGGCGCGGAGGCTGATCTTGCCGCCGATGTCGATCTCGTAGATTGCGCTGCCGCCCAGATACGAGGCCGAGACGACACGGCCAGTGAGCCGGTTGACGCTCGTTCCAGCACCGACCGAAAATTTCTGCGGCCGCACCACGACGGTGACCTTGCTGCCGTCGCCAAGCGGCCTTGGACAAGCCACGTCGATCGTCTGGCCGGTGGCAAGCACCACCGCTTGGCCGGACCTGCTCACGGTCCCGGCAAGCATGTTGGCCTTGCCGAGGAAGTCGGCGACGAAGGCCGTGGCCGGCGTCTCATAGACCTCCTCCGGAGTGCCGATCTGTTCCACCGCGCCGGCGTTCATCACCACGATGCGATCCGACATGGAGAGCGCTTCTTCCTGGTCGTGCGTGACGAAGATGGCGGTGATGCCCGTTTCCTTCTGGATCTTCTTGATCTCGACGCGCATCTCCTCGCGCATGTTGGCGTCCAGCGCCGATAGCGGTTCGTCCAGCAGCAGCACCTGCGGCTCGAAGACGATGGCGCGGGCAAGCGCGATGCGCTGCTGCTGCCCGCCCGACAGCTGCGACGGCAGCTTCTTCTCGCTGCCCGGCAGCCGCACCATTTCGAGCGCCTTGCCGACCTTGCGGGCGATCTCTGGCTTCGGCACGTTGCGGTACTTCAGGCCGAAGGCGACGTTGTCGAACACGTTCTTGTGCGGGAACAGCGCGTAGCTCTGGAAGACCAGGCCGATGTTGCGCTTGTAGATCGGGACGTCGTCGACCCGCCGCCCATCGATCATGATCTGGCCGCCCGAAATATCGACCAGGCCGGCGATGGAGCGCAGGATCGTGGTCTTGCCGCAGCCCGAGGGGCCGAGCAAGGTGACGAAGCTGCCCTTGCGGATCGAGAGCGAGAAATCGCGCACCGCGACGAACTTGCCGTAGGCGATGTCGATGTCGCGGAACTCGACCGCCGGGCTGTTCGCCTCGGCGGCCGCGCTCGCGCCGGCTGCCCCGGCCAGGACAGGCCGGGGATGGAGTGTCGTGCCCTGGCTTTCAGGCACCTTTGGAAATCCTGTTCCACTGCTTGGTCCAGGCGTCCTCGTTGGTCGCCCAGTAGGTCGGATCGGCGAAGGTCAGCGACTTCATCGTGCCGGTCTTGTCGAACGCCGGCAGCTTCTCGATCTTCTCGGTCAGCTTGACCTTGTTCGGGTCGAGCGACGGCGGATAGCTCTGGCCCTCGGCCACCGCGATCGAGGTCGCCGGGTCGAGCATGAAGTTGATGAGCTCCTCGCACTCGGCCATGGGCGAGCCCTTCAGGATCAGCATGTCCTCCATCCAGGCATAGGAGCCGGCCGGATCGAGATAGCCGATCGGATGTCCCTGGTCCTGCAGCGCGGCGACCCGTCCCGACCACGCATCGGTCACCACGATCTCGCCCTTGGAAAGCAGGTCCATCAGTTCCGCGCCGGAGCTCCAGAACTTCTTGGCGAGGTCGCGCGTCTCGCGCACCTTGGCCCAGATGGCATCCATGTCCTTGAGGTTGTTGGGATCCTGCCCGGTGGCAAGCGCCGCATACCAGACGCGCGTCGTCATGTCGGAATAGCCGCCGACCTTGCCGGCATATTTCTTGTCGAGAAGCAGGGCCGCGCCTTTTTCCTTGGCTTCCTCCGGCGAGATCACCTTGGTGTTGTAGGCGATACCCGTCGTGCCGTAGTCGTAGGGTATGGCCGAAAGCTTTGGCGTCAGCTTGCGGAACGGCTCGATCATCGGCTGCAGCACATTCGCCATGTTGGGAATGTTGGCCTCGTTGATCTCCGAGGTCAGGCCGGCGTTCACATATTTGATGTAGTAGTTGACGCCCGAGGAATGGATGACCTGGTAGTCGCCGGGCTTGGCGGTCTTGATCTTGGTGATGATCTCGTCCTCGTCGCCGAACGTGCCCTGGACCACCTTGATCTTGGTCTTGGTCGTGTAGGGCTGGAAGGCGAACTTGTCGATCGCGTCCTGCACCGTGCCGCCCCAGCCATCGAAGCGAACCTCCTGGACAGCGGCGAGCGCCCGGCCCATCCATGGCATGGAAAGGCCCGCCGATGCCGCCGCGGCGGCGGTCAGTGTCAGGAAAGTGCGGCGGCTCAGGTCGCCATTGGCGTATCGGTCGTGCAGCCGTTCCAGCCGCTTCGTGGTGGTGAGTTTCATTGTGTTTCCTCCTTTGGTTCGCCACGTCTTCTCAGTTTTGTCAGGCTTTGCACGATCAGGCCGCCGATCAGCGGGATGCCGACGGTCACAAGGATCATCACGGTGCCGAGCGCGTTGATTTCCGGACTGATCGAGATCTTGAGCATGGAAAGGATCTGGGTGGGCATGGTCTCGACGCCGGCCGGCCGCCAGAACAGGCTGGCCGAGGTGTTGTCGAACGAGATGGTGAAGGCGAGCAGCGCGCCGCCCACCACGGCCGGAATGAGCAGCGGCAGCGTGATCTCGCGGAAGGACGAGAAGCGCGAGGCGCCGAGCGACAGCGCCGCCTCCTCATAGACGCGCCGGATGCCGATCATGCGCGCCTGCGCGATCAGCACCACATAGGGCACGGCAAGCAGGATATGACCGAGCACCAGCAGCAGCATGGTCCTCGGCTGGTCGACCGCCTTGATCAGCACCAGCAGGCCGACGCCGAGGATGGTTTCGGGCACCAGCGCCGGCAGGATCACCAGCGTGCTCAGCGCCTGCTTGCCGCGAAAATCGAAGCGCACCAAGGCAAACGCCGTGGTGACGCCGACGGCGGTGGTGACGATCGCGGTGACCAAGGCGATCCACAAGGACGTGCGAAAGGCGGCCAGCACCGCCTCGTTGGCCATCAGCTTGCCGTACCATTGCAGGCTGAAGCCGGTCATCGGGAAGCCGCCGAACATCGAGGCGTTGAACGACAGGATCACCGTCGCCACGATCGGCGCGAACATAAAGATGTAAACGCAGACCGTGACGAAGCCGGTCAGCCGCCAGGCCCATCTGCCTTCCTGCTTGCGCCGTGTTCCTCTCATCCGCCAAGCCCCGTCATCCGCCAAGCCCTTTGACGATCTGCGACATGCCCATGTAGCGCGTGTAGACGGCGGCGAAGAAGCCGAGCACGACGAACAGCACGATCGAAAGCGTGGCGCCCATCGGCCAGTTCAGCTCGCCCATGATGGTGTCGTAGATCAGGTTGCCGAACAGCGCGTCGCGGCCCGAGCCGAGAAGCTGCGGCGTCACATAGCTGCCGGCGGCCAGCACGAAGCAGAGCAGCAGGCCCGCCGCAAGGCCGGGCAGCGACAGCGGCAGCGTGACCTCTCGGAACGCCTGCGCGCTCGTGCAGCCCATCGAGCGGGCCGCCGAAATCAACGTGCGATCAATGCTCTCCAGGCTGACGTAGACGTTGAGGATCATGTAGGGCAGCAGAAAATGCAGCATGCCCAGGATGACCGCGCCCTCGTTATAGAGCATCGGCAACGGCTCGTTGATGATGCCCATTTTGAGCAGCGCGACATTGATGACGCCCTGTTCGCCCAGGATGTTGATCCACGAGAAGGTGCGGATGGTGAAGCTGATCCAGAACGGCACGATCAGCAAAAGCAGCAGCAGCCATTTGTGCTTGAAGGTCGTGGCCCAGATGAAATAGGCGGGGAAATAGCCGAGCACGCCGCAGAGCAGCGCCGTCATGGCCCCAACCCTCAACGTCTTCAGAAGGAAGCCGTGATAGTAGCTGTCGGTGAGGAATTCATGCCAGTTCGCGGTCGTCAACGCGCTCGTTTCCACGCCGGCGGTGACGAAGGTGAAGAAGGTGTAGGCGCCCATCACGGCGATCGGCAGCACCAGGAAAAAGATCAGCAGCAGGAGCACCGGTGCGACGAGCATCCAGGCCAGCCGTGGATCATACAAAGTCCATCGTCGTTTCATGAGCACCCGGACGTCCGCGCTTTCTTCGAAGCGCTATTTTGTTCCCGAGGCCAAGATTGGGTGATTGCGGGCCCGATGTCTACAGTCGGCGATTGAGCCAGTGGACTTCAACGCCTCGCCGGCTGCGAGAGACGTCGAAATTTGTCGGTAGACGGGGCGCCGTGCAACCCCGTCTTGCAAGCTCGATCGACAAACACGCCGAGGACGGCTGGTCGGCGCGCCTCAGCCCTTCGAGATGCCGCGCGCGATCAGCCGGGCAAGGCGCTCCGAGAATGCCCTGGCGTCGGCCGGCTTGTCGCCGTCGAGCACGCGCGCCTCGTCGTAGAGAAGGTGGGCGGCATCGTCCTTGAAGGCCTGTTCGTCGTCGCCGAGGCCGGCGAGCGCCAGGACGCGCTCGTGGCGCGGGTTGATTTCGAGGATCGGTTTGGCCGTCTTGTCGAGGCGGCCGGCGGCGTTGAGCAGCCGCTCGAACTGCCGGTCCGGACCATGTTCGGGCGCCACCAGGCAGACCGCGCTTTCGGTCAGGCGGTCGGAAGGCTTCACATCCGAGACGGCATCGCCAAGCGCCGCCTTGACGAAGGCCAGGAAGCCATCGACTTCGGGCGTCGCCGCGGTGTCCGGCTTCTTCGCATCATCGAGCAAGGGAATCTCGGAAAGTTCGGCCACGCCCTGCGTCACCGACTTGAACGGCTTGCCGTCGAACTCCGGCGCCATCGACGTCCAGAAACTGTCGACGGGGTCGGTGAGCAGCAGCACCTCGATACCGCGTGCCTTGAAACCTTCGAGCTGCGGCGAGGCTTCGAGCCGCGCGCGGTCGTCGCCGGCCATGAAGAAGATCGCCTTCTGGCCTTCCTTCATCGCCGAGACATAGTCGGCAAGGCCGCGCCAATTTTCGCCCGAGGTGGTCGAACGGAAGCGGGCGAGCTTCAAGAGCTGCTCGCGCCGCTCATGGTCCTCGTAGAGCCCTTCCTTGAGGACGACGCCGAAATTCTCCCAGATTTTGGCATAAGCCTCGGCCTCGTTCTCCGCCAGCTTAGCGAGATCGCCGAGGACGCGGTTGGTCAGGCCCTTGCGGATCGCGGCCAGCAGCGGGCTTTCCTGGATCATCTCGCGCGAGACGTTGAGCGGCAGGTCGGCGGAATCGACCAGCCCACGCATGAAGCGCAGGTAGCGCGGCAACAAATCGGCCTCGTCGGTGATGAAGACGCGGCGCACATAGAGTTTCATACGGCCCTTGCGGTCCTGGTCGAAGAGATCGAAGGGACGCGAGCCGGGCACGAAGGCCAGTACGCTGTATTCCTGCCGGCCTTCGGCGCGGAAATGGATGGTGGCGGCCGGCTCGTCATACTGGCCGGAGAGGCCACGGTAGAAATCGGTGTATTCCTCGGGCTTGATCTCACTCTTCGGCCTGACCCAAAGCGCCGTGCCATCGGCAATGTCGCGCGCCTCGGCGCCGGGTTTCTCGATCAGCGTGATCGGCACCGGCACGTGGCCCGACTGCGACTTGGCCAGTTGCTCGAGCCGGTAGGATCCCGTGTAGGACACGGCATCGTCCATCAGATGCAGCACGACGCGGGTGCCGCGCCTGGGTGCCGCTTCGAGCGGGGCGGGCGCGATCTCGTAGGAACCCTTGCCGTCGGACGACCAGCGCCAGGCCTCGTCGCTTCCCGCCAGGCGGCTGATGACGTCGACCCGGGTCGCCACCATGAAGGCGGAGTAGAAGCCGACGCCGAACTGGCCGATGAGCTGCGTGTCTTCGCTGGCATTGCCCGCACCGACGCGCTCGATAAAGGCGCGCGTGCCCGAGCGCGCGATCGTGCCCAGCGCCTCCGTCATGTCGTCGCGGCTCATGCCGATGCCGTTGTCCTCGACGGTGATCAGCTTGCTGTCGGCGTCGGCCGATATCGAGATGCGGGGTTTCGGATCGTCGGCCAGCAATTCCGGATGACTGACGGCCTCGAAGCGCAGCTTCTCGCAGGCGTCAGCGGCGTTGGAAATCAGTTCACGCAGGAAGACATCCTTATCGGAATAGACCGAGTGCACCATCATGTGCAGCAGCCGCGAAACATCCGCCTCGAATGCCTTGGTTTCCGTCGCTTTTGTGTCTGTCGTCATTGCCGAGTTTCCCACGCTGTTCATCCGCCCGCCGCGCCATGGCGCGTTCAGGACTTCCTTTCAACCATTTTCAACCGTGCTGGCAACCGCGTTCAGCAAGGCCAGCGCGCCGACAATATCGTCATGGGGTGCGGGGGCCGCAAGGGGGCGGAAACGGCGCTGACAGCGAAATAGCCGATCTCCCCCCGTGGGGGAGATTGGCAGCTTCCGCGCCCTACTTGCCCGCCATGTGGTCGGCAAGCGTCTGCGCCTGGGCAAGCAGTGCGGGGAAGACGGGGTTGTCGGGCAGGTTCTTGGCCATGCAGGCGCGGAAGTCGCTGTCGCCTTTTGCCCAGGCGGCGTCGGCGGCATCGGATGTATTGTCGTCGCCGTCGCCGGTGGCTTGCTTGACCAGTTTCTGCGCGGCGGCGTCGGCGGCGGTCCAGACCGCGTCGCAGGCCGCGATCTTCGGGACGGGGGGCGTCGCGGGCGCCTCGGCGATCATGACGCTGTTGCCCCTAACGAGCGTGACGACGACCTCCTGGTCGTAGTTCGGCCCGACATCCTGTGCCCAGCCGCCGAGGCGGGCAATCGCCATGTCGGCGCCATCGGGCGTCTTCAGGATGAAGTCGAGCGTGCCGGTGAAAGCGGCGTCGCTGCCGATGGCCTGGGTGTAGAAGGCATCGAGCTTCAGCGCCGCGTCGAAGCTGGTGGGCAGTTTGAGATCGGCATCCGTCTCGGCGGCGCGCGATTGGAGCCAGCGCTCGACCAGCCCGCGCGTCGATACCACGATGCTGGGGCCGTCCTCAGTGCCGTGGCGCAGCCCGTCCAGCATGCCAAAGCCGACATCGGAGGAACTGAGGCTTTCGATGTTGATCGTGCCGGCCGCCGGAAAACCCTTGACCGTGAAAGGCCCGAGAAGTGCCGAAAGGCGCTGCTCGAGATCGGCGCGGGCCTTTTCACTGGCAGCATCGAGTGTCTCGACGGGAGCGTTCGCGCTTTCCATCGCCGCGATGGCTGATACCGCCTTATCGCGCGCGGCGATGTAGTCGTCCTCCGGCGAAGCGGCATAGGCCGCACCGCCTGCCAGCGCGAACACCAAAGTCCAGACCAGACGCATCGTGGAACCTCCGTTTTTACAAGCTCTTCGCGTGGCTTGGTGGCGATTGTGCGGCGGTGATGCCTGCCGAGGCGTTGCAGATATCGGAGTACCAGGACAGCCTTCGCACGGTGGGAGGCCGTCATATGGAGAAGGACAATGAAACCTTCCGATTTCCACGCCGTTATGGCCGTTGTGGCAGACATCAAACCCAAACCGAAGCCGGCCGGCGGCGCCAAGCCAAACGGTGCCAGCAAGCCCCGCCGGGAGAAGGCACCCGATGTCGAGGCCGCCTCCGAGGTCGTGGGCGAGGCCGCACCGCCGCCAGCGGCGGGGGAACCCGATCCGCAACTGAGCCCCGAACAGGCCGAGCAGGCGCGCAAGAAATATCTGCTGAAGCGTTTCTGGATCAGCGCGCGCGGTTATTGGAGCCGCCGCGGCGACAAGCTCGCCTGGCCATTCACGATCGGACTCCTGATTATGATCTGCGTCAATGTCGGCTTCCAGTACGGGATCAATGTCTGGAACCGCTCGATCTTCGATGCCATCGAACAGCGCAATGCACCGACCGTCTATTTCCTGAGCGCCGTGTTCGTGCCGCTGGTGCTTGGAAGCGCCAGCCTCGTCGTCGCGCAGGTTTACCTGCGCATGACCATCCAGCGGCGCTGGCGCTCCTGGCTCACCACATCGGTCATCGGCCGCTGGCTCACCAATGGCCGCTACTACCAGCTCAATCTCGTCAGCGGCGATCACCAGAACCCGGAGGCCCGCATCGCCGACGATCTGCGGATCGCCACCGAATCGCCCGTCGATTTCGTCTCCGGCGTGCTCAACGCCTTCCTGGCGGCCTCGACCTTCATCGTCGTGCTGTGGACGATCGGCGGCGCGCTGACGCTGCCGATCGGCGGGGCCAACATCACCATTCCAGGCTTCCTCGTCATCACCGCGGTCATCTATGCGGCCATCACCTCCACCTCGATGGTGGTCATCGGCCGGCATTTCGTCGAACTCTCCGAGCAGAAGAACCAGGCGGAAGCGGAATTTCGCTACACGCTGATGCGTGTGCGCGAAAACGGCGAGAGCATCGCCTTGCTCGGCGGCGAGCAGGAGGAACGCAGCGGCATCGACAGGACTTTCGCCGGCGTGCTGAAGCGGTGGGCGATGCTTGCGGGCCAGCACATGCGCACGGCGCTGGTCTCTCAAGGATCGAGCCTGTTCGCGCCCGTGGTGCCGGTGCTTTTGTGCGCGCCAAAATTCCTCGAGGGCTCGATGTCGCTCGGGCAGGTCATGCAGGCGGCATCGGCCTTTGCCATCGTGCAGGGCGCGTTCGGATGGCTGGTCGACAACTACCCGCGTCTTGCCGACTGGAACGCCTCGGCACGGCGCATTGCCTCGCTGATGATGTCGCTCGACGGGCTCGAGCGCGCGGAAGAGAGCGACGCGCTCGGGCGCATCACTCGCGGCCAGACCAAGGACGATACGATGCTCAGCCTCAACAATCTCTCCGTGTCGCTCGATGACGGCACCGCCGTGGTCAAGGAAACCGAGGTCGTGATCCAACCGGGCGAGCGGCTGCTGGTGGCCGGCGAATCCGGTACGGGCAAGAGCACGCTGGTGCGGGCGATAGCGGGGCTGTGGCCGTGGGGTGGCGGCAGCGTCGATTTCCACCCCGGCAAGCGCTTGTTCATGCTGCCGCAGCGCCCCTACATTCCTTCGGGCACGCTGCGCCGGGCGGCCGCCTATCCAGGTGCCGCCGATGACTGGACGGTTCCACAGATCAGGGCCGCCCTCGACAAGGTGGGGCTCGCTTATCTCGGCGACCGGATCGACGAAGAGGCGCCATGGGACCAGACCCTGTCGGGCGGCGAGAAGCAGCGGCTGGCCTTCGCGCGGCTCCTCCTGCACGCGCCCGACATCATCGTGCTGGATGAGGCAACGGCGGCACTCGACGAGAAGAGCCAGGACAGGATGATGGAGACCATCATCCAGGAATTGCCCAATGTGACCATCTTGAGCGTGGCGCACCGGGCCGAACTGGAGGCGTTCCACAGCCGCAAGATCACGCTCGAGCGGCGCAAGGGCGGCGCCAAGCTCGTCAGCGATATCGATCTTGTCCCGCGCCGGCGCAGGGGCTTGCTCGGCCGCGCCTTGTGGGGTTCCGGTGGGCGGGCCGAAAAGCGCGGCGCCGACCGTAAAAAGACTTGATGGCCGTCAGGCGAGTTGGGCTTCCGCCGGGATGGGGCCGGCGCGCCCTTCCATCAGGCACGCAATTCCTCCCTGTGCGCCTCCGCGAGGTCGGCCATGCTGTCGAAGCGGAAGTCCACCTTCGGCATGTCGCCGGGATGCATCGTGGCCCCAAAACCCTGATCGGCGTGCCGGCGGTGGATCCAGCACGATGCCAGGCCCAGCCGGTTGGCGACGGTGTGATCGTGGAACAGGCTTTCGGCCGTGTGCAGGACCTCCTTGTCGCCAATCCCGAGCGTCGCAAGCTTTTCAAGCATATAGTCGAAATTCCGGGGCGACGGCTTGTAGGAGCCAATGTCCTCCGCCGTGTAGATCGCATCGAAATCGACGCCGAGCTTCCTGTTGCTGAAGGAGAAGCTCGTATTGTCGACATTGGAGAGGATGATCAGCCTGTAGTGCTTCTTGAGGTATTGCAGGGCGGCGGCGGTGTCGGCAAAGGCCGGCCAATCCTTCACGCTTTGGCCATAGGCGATGCATTCCTCCGGCGTGGCCACGACGCCCCATTCCTCGGCGAGCCGTTTGTAGACGACAGCGAGAAGATCGCAGTAGCGTTTTTGCGGCGTCCAGTTCTGCTGGCTGGATTCATGCCTTGCATGCGCCTGCAGGATCTCGTCGCGGCCGAGGCCGCGGCCAACCCGTCCGGTCAGCGGCTTCAGGGCTTCGATCATGCCGGATTCCCAATCTATGAGGGTGCCGTAGCAGTCGAAGGTCAGGGCCTTGAAATCAGTCAGCTTCATGGGGTTCACTCCCTTGGGGTCCATGGTTGGTTTGGTGCGGGATCACGACAAATCGGCCGGTTGCCCGATCGGGCCTAGACTTGTCTCGCCCTTGGATACCGTGCCGCGCGGCGACGTCAGCCAGACGCCGAACAGCGTCACCGCAAGGCCGAGGAACATCGCCGCCGAAAGCGGCTCGCCGAAGAGCAGCCAGGCCCAGAGCATCGTCACCGGCGGGCTGAGATAGATCACGCTGCTGACCTGCGCGGCGCTGTGGAGGCGCAGGCTCACATAGTAGACGCCGTAGCAGAAGAAGGTCGAAAACAGCACCAGCCAGGCGATGCCGAACCCGAACCGGCCATCAAGCGGCGGCATCAGCCCGCCATTCCAGCCCGCGCAGGCGGCAAAAAGCATCGCCGCCGTCAGGCATTGGATGCACAGGCCCTGGTGGATGGGCATGTCGATCGTCCCCATCCGTTTCTGCAGCACGGTCGCCAGGGCGAAAACCATCATGGACGCGATGGTCACCATATATGCCCAGCCCGGCGCCGTTCCGAAGCTGAGGCTGTTGAGCGAGACGATCAGCACGCCCAGCGCCCCGAGCGCCGTTCCGGTCCATTGCCTCGATGTCAGCCGGTGGCCCAGGATGGGCTGCGACAGTGCCGCGATGGCGAGGGGGACGAGGTCCGAGATCAGCGCGACCAGGCCGGTCGGTACGCGCTGGCCGATGGCAAGCGCGAAGCCGCCGAGATAGAGGAACATCATCGCCACGCCGAACGCCATCTGCCGCATCAGGGCGCGTGCGCCGATGCGCGGCCCGATCATGAGCGCGAAGGGCAGAAGGATCAGTCCCGACATCAAGGTCCGCCAGAACAGCACCAGCATGACGTCGGCACTCTCGCTGGCGTAGCGGATGCCGACGAAGCCGGAACTCCAGCTGACGACCAGCGCGGCCGCCATAAGCGGCCAGGCCAGGCGATGGGGCTGATGTTTCGGGAGCGTCATGCGGTCATTCGTTGAATGGGTCCGGGGTTGAATGCGTGCCGGGGCGGACTTATGGCGGTGCGCACGCGTTTGCACATGACAAATTTCGATGCATCCATGAAATTGCCACTAAATCTGGCATTTCAATTTGCCTGCGGACAGGTTCTGCGCGAGGATTTGGGAGCGCCGCTTTCGTTTCAAACGAGGATTGTCATGGCTGGAGTGACGAGCCGCCGCCTGGATGTCGATGCCTTGCGGGCGATGGTGGCGATCGAGAAACATGGCGGCGTCACCCGCGCGGCCGAGGTGCTGGGCCTGTCGCAGTCGGCTGTCAGCCACAAGATCAGGCGGCTGGAAGCGAGCCTCGACTGCGAAATCCTCAGCCGCAAGGCCAATGCGCCGATGTTCACCAGTTCAGGGCAGGATCTGCTGGACTATGCCAGGCGCATCCTGGGCATCCATGACGAGGCGATCCTGAGCCTGTCGAAAAGCACGCTGCAAGGAAAGATCGCGTTGGGGATGACCGAGGATACGACCTGCACGGACCTGTCGCGCATTCTTGGCCGGTTTCGCCGGCTCTACCCTGAGGTGAGCGTGCGCACGCAAGTGCGCATGAGCCTGGCCTTGCAGAAGCTGCTGGGCGAGGGGGCACTCGATGCGGCCATCATCCAGGTGTTCCAGCACGAGGTCCGGCCCACCGACATCCTGCTCTTCCGCGAGAGCCTGCATTGGGTGAAGTCGCCCGAGCTGATCCTGTCGAAAGGGGATCCGGTCCCGTTCCTGTCCTTCGACGACAACTGCTTCTATCGCCGTTGGGGCCTCGATCTCGGTCAGGACGAGGGAACGGTGTTCGAGATCGTATTCGAATGTTCGAGCGCCGCCGGCATCATCGCCGGCGTGACCTCCGGGCTCGGCGTCGCGCTGCTCAGCCAGCGGCACCTGCAGCCCGGCATGGAGATCGCCGACACGCAGTTCCCCAAGCCTCCGGACCTCGCCTACGTCATCCGCCGCGCCCGCAACCCCCGCAACCCCGCGCTGGAGACGCTGGTGAAGGAGATCGAGGCCGAGGTGAGACGCCACGGGACGCTGCAGATCGCGGTGTGAGGGGATGGCGGAGAGGCGTGGCGTTCTGGATTCAAGAAAGTCTTGCTTTTCCCTCCATGAGCCGATCGATGCTGGACGTCTGCTTTTGTGCCGCATCCATGACATGCGCGATGTCAATCGCTGATCCGAGCTGTCGGCGAAACGGGAGCGTGGCGCCTCAACGCCTTGCCCGCGCCGCCTCGGTCAATCCGACGCAATAGCCCGCTTCCTGCGGTGGCGGCCTTTTGAATTTCACACGGCAGCGGCTGGGATGGGTTGCGGAACGCAAGGAACGAGTCAGCCGGCGTTCGCGTTATTTAATCTCGAACTAATGGAGGTAACCGTGAGAAAGCTGATATTGGCATCTGTGCTCGCGCTTGCTGCCACAGCCGCTGTGACTTCACCAACCAAGGCGCAATTTCTGTTCTCACCGTTCGGTGGTTTTTTTGGTGGTTTCGGAGGCCCGCCATTCCCCTACCGACCCTATTACAATCCGTATTACAACCCGTATTACGGCCCATACTACGGCTCGTATTATCAGCCATATCGACCGTACTTCCGATACCACCACAGGTATTATCACCGGTACTATTACCCGCACCGGCATCACCACCACAGACGACATCACAGGCACTACTATCGGTAGATACGGTTGAGCCGTTGGTCAGGTCGACGATCCCTGTCAGGCGCGTTGGCAGGGAAGGAGGTCAAGCCCTCCCTATTCACCCGCTCATCATCTGGCGCGGTTCTTCGCGGACGGCTGCGATCTGTCCATGCCTTTCGATCCCTGGGCCGCTTTGACCAACCGATCCAGCACTGGGAAATCTTTCAAATCTCGATAGGGCGTCAGGTCGAGGTCGTGAGGGACGGCCTTCACCTTCTCCGCGTCGATGGGCTTCTCGTTGCTCTTCATCAGGGCCTGGTAGGCCTGCCATGAAACACGGGCTGCGCGGACGGCATCTCGCTCCGTCCGCAGCGCTATTTGGTGGGCATGCAGATAGTGAAGTCGCAATTTGTCCAAGAGCGATTTCTCGACCACTTCATGCGTGACCAAAAAGGGCGCAAGCCTTACGGCCCGGCCTTGCGACGCCATGGTGCGCGGTAAGTGGCGGTCGATATAGACGGTTCGTCCATCCTCGCTGTAACCGGCAAGATAAGGGATATCGAAATCGTGGTTCACCTCGACCCGCCGCTGCAAGGCAAGCACGACGTCTGTGAGGACTGCATTGTCCACATCTTCGGATTTGTGGCGGGCTTCGTCCTCGAGTTTCATCGGCAGCAACCTACAAGCAAACGTGCCACCCCACCAACGAGGCCCTTTCCGCATTGTTCCTTCCGATCGCAATCATGATGATGCCGCGCTCTCTGCGGTCTCGGAAGTTTCCTGTTGGGGGGCGCTCGATGCGGCCATCATCCAGGTGTTCAGCATGAGGTCCGGCCCACCGACATCCTGCTCTTCCGCGAGAGCCTGCATTGGGTGAAGTCGCCCGAGCTGATCCTGGCGAAAGGGGACCCGTTCCTGTTCCTGTCTTTCGACAACTGCTTCTATCGCCGATGGGGTCTCGATCTCGGCCAGGACGAGGGAACGGTGTTCGAATGTTCGAGGGCTTCGGCAATTTTTAGTGGCAGGCGATCTCTATCGCCCTGGCACACGCCCCGACAGATGGTGAAAGCAGCTAGCGGTTCAGAGCGAAACCGATAGACCTCCGTCGACGGCCAATACATGTCCATTGACGTAGGCGGCAGCATCTGAGGCGAGAAACACCGCGGCTCCACCGAGTTCCTCAGCCCGGGCCCAGCGGCCTGCAGGGGTCCGCGCTTCGACCCATTTGGTGAAGGCTTCGTCGTTCATTAGCGCGGTGTTGAGTTCCGTTGCGAAATACCCGGGCGCGATCGCGTTGATCGTGATGCCGTGACGGCCCATCTCAGCTGCAGTGGAGCGTGTCAATCCATGCAGGCCCGCCTTCGCGGCCACATAGGCATGAATGGTGGGACGGCCAAGGATCCCTGCAACCGATCCGGTGTTGATGATACGCCCAAACTTGTTGGGCAGCATCAAGCGCACGGCGTCGCGGATCATTCGAAAGCAGGACGAAAGATTGACGGCAATCACCCTGTCGAAATCCTCGTCCTCCCATTCCACCAACGGCCTGCGATGCTGGATGCCAGCGTTGTTGATCAGAATATCCAGACGGCCATGGCGTTCGACCATTCCTTCGAGCGATGCCTTCGAGATCGCCGCATCGGTGACATCGAACGGCAGGGCTTCGGCACCGATCCTTTCCGCCGCTGCTGACAGGGCGTGGATGTCGCGGGCATTGACGATCACCGTCGCGCCGTTCTCGGCAAGTGCCTTGGCCATGGCGAAGCCGAGTCCACGCGAAGCGCCCGTCACCAATGCGACACGGCCCTTGAGCGAGAACAATTGCGACATAAAGGTTCCTGTAGCAAGGGGCGGGAGCTTCCTCCCGCCCTTTAGACAAAAGCACTATTTGGCGACGCAGGTATCCGCTGTCTGTGGAGTACAAACGTCGAGGCCCGTGTAGGTCGGGTCAGCCGGCGGAGCCTTGCCGTCCTTCATATCCTTCAGTGCCATCATCGTCTTGTAGCCCATTTCGAACGGGCGCTGGCCAACCTGCCCGAGGGAGTATCCTTCCTTCATTTGTTCAATTTGGGTGGGCAAGGTATCGGCAACGACCAGCGCCAGTTCCTTCTTGGCGATCTTGTCCTTGTACGGTGCGACCGCAGCACGGTTGGCGTCGGGGATGAACTGCGGGAAACCACCGGTTGGGATGAACGCGTCGAGATTCGGGTTCTTCGCCATGATGTCTTCAAACTGCTGCACCGAAAGAGGAAAATCATCGTTGGTATAGAGCGGACAGCCTTCGATTTCGGTCCAGCCGTTCTGGCCGGTTAGCCGGTCCCCGGGTGAGGCGGCCGATTTGGTGCCCGAAAGCGTATCGCGAATGCCCTGCATGCGTTCATTGTGGTTGGCCGCCGCCGCGCCGCCCGATTGGATGCAGATCGTGCCCCCCTTGGGCTTGACCTGCATGGCCAGCTTGGCAAGGTTCACACCGATCTCATAATTGTGGGTGCCGATATAGGCGGCGCGAAGCTCCTTATTCTCGGGCAGGAGGTCGGAATCCCAGGTGAGCACCGGGATACCGGCTTCCTTGGCGGCCTGCAGCGCAACCGCCATCGCCGCGGCATTCGATGGCGACACGGCGATGCCGTCCACCTTCTTGGCTACGAGATCCTGCACGATCTGAACCTGCTCGTCGCCGCCGCCATGCTCGCCGGGGCCTATATACATGCACTCCACGGCGCCCTTCGATTCAGCTTCGGCTTTCTTGCAACCGTCGCGTGCCTGGTCGAAAAAGGGATTGTTCATGTTCTTCGGTACCAGGGCGAACGTATATTTCGCCTGGGCGCCGGAAACGGCGAGCACCATTGCGCCAAGCGCCACGGCCGCCGTCAGCAGATGTTTTTTCATGTCACGTTCTCCTCCTAGCTGGACGTCCCGCAGGCCTCCCGCCGGCGGGTTTCTAGCGGCTTTTCTTGGGCATCAAGACGGCCAGCGACTTGGCGAGAATGGATTTGCCGCCGGTTTGCATGCCCAGGAGAACCGCAAGAACGATGAAGGCGCCGACGAAGGCACCCTGCCAATTTGAATCGATGCCGGCCATCAGCAGAGCGTTCCTGATCACCTCCAGGAAGGCTGAACCGATGATCGCGCCGAAGGCCGTGCCGGCGCCGCCCATGAGGCTGGCGCCGCCAATGACTGTCGCGGCGATCACGCGCAGTTCGTACCCCTGGCCCATGGCGTTGATGGCTGAGCCGTTGTAGCCGAGGAGCAGGAGAGAGGCGAGCGAGGCGGTGAAAGCCGAGAAGACGTAGGCCTCGAATTTGATCCAGTCGACCGGAACGCCGGTGAGCCGTGCCGCGTCCTCATTGCCGCCGATGGCGAAGAGATGCCGGGCCCAGGCAGTAAAATTGAACACGAAGCCGACGATCAGGGCCAGAACCACCATGGTCCAGAATTGCGATGACAGTTCTGGTATCCAGTGCGGTGCCCAGTGCTCGGGCCCATGCAGCGGCCATCTCCACTGACCGATCGCTTTCACGATTGGAGCATCGGGGCCGAATTGGTAGAGCATTTGGTTGGCCGAAAATACGACGGCGAGCGAGCGCGCCGCGGACAGCATGCCCAGGGTGACCACGAAGGATGGCATTCCGACATAAGCGACGAAGAAACCATTGACCGCGCCGCAAGCCATACCGGCGAAAAGGCCGATGGCGAAGGCCACGTACCAGGGATAGTGCCAGGTCAGAAACAGGCCGGCGACAATGACCACGAGGCCCATGATCGAGCCGACCGACAGATCGATGCCACCAGTAATGATCACCACCGTCATGCCGAGCGCCATGATGCCGAAAGGTGCGAAGTTGCGCGTGACGTTGGCGGCGTTTTCGGAAGTCCCGAAGCTCGGTTCCATGGCAGTCATCCAGGTGACGAGTGCAATGAGCGCGATCGTCACCCAGAAGGGCTGACTTGACATCACACTTTGGAGCGCGGTCTTTTCCTTGGTCGGGACGAACTCAGACATGCCCGGTCGGCTGGTTTCCCGGGCGGACTCCCTGACGCTAACTGACTCCCGAGCACTATTCGCCACGGATGGCCCCCGTTATTAGTCCAGTGATTTCCTCGGGTGATGTGTCGCCGGCATCCTTGTCGGCAACCTTCGAACCCCGCCTGAGCACAATGATACGATCTGAGACAGCGAAAACGTCAGGCATGCGATGGCTGATCAACATGACGCCAACCCCTTGCGCTTTGAGGCGTCGGACCAATTCAAGCACTTCCGCCACCTGACGCACCGAAATAGCGGCGGTCGGTTCGTCCATCAGCACCAGCTTGGCGTTTGAAAGCCGTGTCCGCGCGATGGCTACCGCCTGACGCTGCCCACCCGACATCTTCCTAACGAGGTCGCTCGGCCGGGTTTCCGATTTCAGTTCCTTGAACAGCGATGCCGAACGCTCGATCATCGCCTGTTTATCGAGCACCTTGATTGGCCAGAAGCCCTTCTTCATCTCGCGGCCAAGAAAGACGTTCTGCGCGGCCGTCAAATTGTCGGCGAGCGCGAGATCCTGATAGACGACTTCGATACCTTTGGCCCGCGCTTGGACGGGTTTATGGAAGTGACAAACCTCGCCGTCCACGACAATTTCGCCGTCGTTCGGCGGGAAATTCCCGGCCACCGTTTTGACTATCGTCGACTTGCCGGCACCGTTGTCCCCCATCAGCCCCACGACTTCGCCTCGCTCCACTTGGAAGCTAACGTCCGTCAGGGCCTGGATGGCCCCAAAATTCTTGGAGACGTGACGAACCTCAAGTACCGGCATCGCGGTCCTCTCCGGACAACATTGCCAATTGTCCCGGCCATATGCAGGACAGCTAATCAGCGAAACGCTTTCAACACAATGATTTATTGGATTAGGATTTCCGGCGATCACCTTAACTGAGACGGCGGGAGAGGTTCGGTCTGGCGGATTGATTTCAGCCCATGGGTGGTGCGGAAATCGATGTCGCCTTCAGCCACCGCATCGCCCGCACCGAGGATGGTGGCGATTTGCGGAGGGTTCGCGACCTCGTCGAGCTTGCCGCGATTGGCGGGATTGGTGACCACCAGCTTTGCGCCGCTGTAGCCCAGGCGATGCTCGATCGCTTTCGGGCCGAAGGCGGTGAACAGAGGCTGGTAGACGGCGCCGATGCGCCAGGCGCCGAGGATCAGCGCCACCAGTTCGGGAATGCGCGGCAGCATGCCGGCAACGACATCGCCGGGCCGACGCCCAACCGCTTCAGTGCCGACACGCGCCGGTGTGCCGGCCGCAGCATTCGACATAGGCGTTGATGCCGGTCGCAGGGTCACCCCGCAGTCTGGCGATCTCATCCTTGATACGAAAGCCCGCAACGGCATCGTCATAGCGCGGCAAGCCGGCTTGTGTCGTGCTCATGAAAATCCTCCTGGCGGCGCTCCATGTCCCGTGGCGCGCTGTCACGGCGACATTGACACCAGACGGCGCCGATGGGCAACGATGGGTGCCTGTTCCTTTGTGTTGACGCAATTCCGGACGGAAAACCGCTACACACTTTTCCTGGAATTGCTCTTACAAGTTCGCCTCGGCGAAGATGCCTGCCGCCCAGTCGAGGAAAACGCGCAGGCGCGGCGAGAGCTGCCGGTTCTGCGGGTAGAGCGCCGACAATGGCGTGGGCGAAGGCGGGTACTCGGCCAGCACTTCGACCAGCGTGCCGTCGGCGAGGTCCTTCTCGAAGCGATAGCGCGGCGCCTGGATGAGGCCGAGGCCGAGCCGCGCCAAGTCGGCGGCGGTGTCGGAATTGTTGGCGGCGACGCGGCCGGGCAGCCTGACCTCGCGCGTCTTACCGCCGACGGTGAATTCGAAGGGCAGCACTTCGCCGGTGCGCGAGGAGACGAAGCCGACCGCCTGATGGCCATCCAGCGCGTCGGGGGAGGCGGGCGTGCCGTGGCGAGAGAGATAGGCGGGGCTGGCGCAGGTCATCTCGCGGATCATGCCAAGGCGCCGCATGATCATGCCGCTGTCGGGCGGTTCGCCGACGCGGATGACGCAGTCGACACCCTCGCGCACGAGGTCGACCAGCCGGTCGCTCTGGCCGATCTGCAAATCGATGCGGGGAAAGCGGACGAGGAATTCCGGCAGGCGCGGCAACAGGAAGGTGCGGGTGAGCAGCGTGCTGGCGTCGATGCGCAGCAGGCCGAACGGCTCGGCATCGCGGAAGGCGGCCTCGGCATCCTCGATCTCGGCCAGGATCGACAGGCAGCGCCGGTAAAAGGCCTCGCCGTCCTGCGTGGCGTTCACCTGGCGCGTCGTGCGCTCCAGCAGCCGGGCGCCAAGGTGCTCTTCCAGCCGCCGGACCGCTTCCGTCGCTGTCGAGCGCGGCAGGCCGAGATCGGCGGCGGCAGCGGTGAAGCTGCGCCGTTCCAGCACGCGAACGAAGAGCCGCATCATATCGAGCCGATCCATGGGCCTTTGTTCGCAGTTTCCGAATAGTTATGTCAAGAGATGGTTGATTATCCGGAAATTGGCCTCGCCTATATCCGTCTCACCGAGAAAACGGAGAGACTTCCATGACTTCTGACCAAACAAGTACGGGACAAACCAGGGCGGCGATCGTGACCGGCGCCTCCAAGGGCATCGGTGCGGCGATCGCGCGGCGGCTCACCCGCGACGGTATCGCCGTCGTCGTCAATTATGCGCGCGGACAGACGGAGGCCGAGGCGCTGGTGCGCGCCATCGAAGCCGATGGCGGCAAGGCGATCGCCGTGCAGGCCGACATCGCCGATCCGGCCGGCATCGCCAGCCTTTTCGATGCCGGCGAGAAGGCGTTCGGCGGCATCGACATCCTTATCAACAATGCCGGCATCATGAAGCTTTCGCCGATCGCACAGGCCGATGACACCTTCTTCGACACCCAGGTCGCGATCAATCTCGGCGGCGTGTTCCGTGGCATGCGCGAAGGCGCAAAACGCCTTCGCGATGGCGGCCGCATCGTCAATTTCTCGAGCAGCGTCGTCGGCCTCTACCAGCCGGGTTACGGCGTCTATGCCGCCACCAAGGCGGCCGTCGAGGCGATGACGCACATCCTGGCTAAGGAGCTTGGCGCGCGCGCTATCACCGTCAACGCGGTGGCGCCCGGGCCGGTCGAGACGGCGCTGTTCACGGACGGCAAGAGCGCGGCGCAGATCGAGGTCACGGCCAAAATGATCCCGCTCGGCAGGCTCGGCCAGCCCGACGACATTGCCGGCGTGGTCTCGTTCCTAGCCGGGCCGGACAGCGGCTGGGTCAACGGACAAATCATCCGCGCCAATGGCGGCGTGATCTGAGGCGGCGGGCCGCTGCTGCCTGCCGACCGGCTCCATCCCAAAACCTCAAACCAACCTCCAGAAACAAGGAACGATCATGCCGTTCGCCAATATCAAGATGCCGCAGGCGGCCCTCTCCAAGGCGCAGAAGGAAGACCTCATCCATCGGACCACAGCCATGTTCGTCGATTTTTTCGGCGAGGGCGTGCGGCCCTACACGATGGTGCTGGTGGAGGAAGTCGCCGACGGCGGCTATGGCCGCGCCGATGAGGTTTTCATCGTGCCGGAAGCTTTTCGCGCCAAGCAATAGGCCTCCGAACGCGATACCCGTCATATGACGACTGTGGCCGCGCGCACCAACGTCCGCCCGTTCGTGGGGGTATGGTGGCGGGGGCCGGGTGGGCAGCTCTTGGCTGTCCACCTGTCTCGCTTCGTTCAGGGCGGCGTCTCAAAACTGGCCCGCCGAACGGTGGCGTTTGTCACGCCGGCAGGTTCATCTGTTTTCGAAGGCTTTTGTCGAAAGCATTCGCGGGAACAAACCGTCGCAGCAGGTACAGGCGGCGCGCCTGCTTGCTGGCGGGATAGCGCAGCTTCGGCGATGTCGCGGTGGCCGCGGTGACGACCGCCTGGCCGACGATCTCGGGAGCATCGCCGGCTTCGATCGCACTGTTCCAGACCGCGGTCGCCGTTGCCCGTGCCTGATTATAGACGCTCATCATCCTGTCCGGCTTCGTCGCATTGTGATCGAGAGCGGTGCGGGTGAAGGCCGGTTCGACCAGCAGGACGCGAACACCGAAGGGACGGACCTCATGATCCAGCGATTCGGAATAGCCCTCGACGGCATGTTTTGTGGATGTATAGAGCGCGCTGAACGGGCTGGGGACAAAGCCGAGGACCGAGCTGATGTTGACGATCCGGCCGCTGCCCTGGCGCCGCATGATCGGCAGGACCTCGTTTGTGACGCGGATGAGACCGAAGACGTTGACGTCGAAAAGGGCCTTTGCCTGTTCGACCGACGATTCTTCGGCGCCCGCGATCAGTGCATTGCCGGCATTGTTGACGAGCAGGTCGATGCGCCCGGCCTGGCTTACGACCTCCGACACCATGCGTGCGACGGAGTCCGCATCGGTCACGTCGCAGCTCAGCATGGTGATCCCAGCCGGCGACCCGGTTGTGGCTTTCCGGCTCGTGCCGAAGACGCGGTAGCCGGCCGACAGAAGGGCCTTGGCCGTTGCAAGCCCGATACCGCCGGCTGCCCCGGTGACGACGGCAACGCCGCGATTTTTGGTACTCATTTCAATATCCTTAGATGCATGGTCATGGCGCTTGTGCTGACGGACCTGTCAGCCGCGCACGCTCAGGTGAAGCATGGGGTGATGTTCGTAATGGCCGGCGCCATTCCTCACGATGGGGTCTTGCGAGGTTATCGCCTGGATGTCCTGGTCCTCGGCGATCCGGTAGAGCGACAGGCCATAGCCGCCGCCTGGATCCATCACCGGACCATGGGCGACGATCAGTCCGCGATCGAGCAGTTCGTCCAGAAATGCGCCATGCTGCTTCATCCATTCCCGCTCGTCGCCGGTCATGGTCGCGAGAAAGTCGACGCGGGGCGGGATGTACTTGCACAGATAGAACTTCATATGGGAACTCCAGCGGCGCGATGTCCCGCCGTCACCTTCACTTTTCGGTGGAACGGCCTGGCGGGATCAGATACTATCAAATTAGTAGTAAGTCACTATCAAAATGGTATCGACGTGAAGAATCTTTCCAACCAGCCCTGTTTGATCGCCCGCAGCCTCGGCTCGGTGGGCGACACGTGGAGCATGCTGATCATGCGCGACGCCCATGCGGGGCTCAGCCGTTTCGACGAATTTCGCAAGAACCTCGGCATCGCCCCGACGATGCTGACCAGCCGGCTGGCAACCCTGACGGAGGAAGGGCTGCTGGAGAAACGGCGATATTCAGAGCGGCCGCCACGCGATGAATATGTGCTGACCCAGGCGGGTCAGGATTTGCTTCCCGTGCTGTTTTCGCTCGCCGCATGGGGGGCAAGGCACCGGGGCGGTGGCAATTTCACCCGGTTCTTCGACGCCGAGACAGGAACCGAAATCGACCCGGTCAGCATCGATCGCGGGACCGGAGCGCCGATAGGCAGCCGTCCCATCCAGATCGTGATGCCCAAGCGGCCTGACGAGCCGTCGGACTGACTGGCTGCGTAGCCTCCGCTCCGGAACGGACGGCGATATCTCGCCGGTAAGAGGGAAGGCGGGCGTTCGGATCAGCCGCTCTTCTTCGCGCCGACCCAGTCGACCGCGATCTCGGCGAACAGCCAGTCGCGAAAGGCCCTGATCTTCTTCTGGCGCAGCGCGCCTTCGGGATAGACGACGTAGTAGCTGGCCGCTGATTTCAACGCGAGGTCGAAGGGCCGGACCAGCCGGCCTGCCGCGAGGTCGGCCGAAACCAGCGCGCTGCGGCCGAGCAACACGCCTTCGCCATGCACGGCGGCCTCGACGGCGAAGGTGGCGGAATCGAAGCGCACGCCGCGTTTGGGGTCGATGCCTTCGACGCCGGCCTGTTCAAGCCATGTCGCCCAGTCGATGCGGAAGGCATCGTGGATCAGCTTGTGGTGCTTCAAATCCGCGGGCTGTCGCAGCGGATGGTCGCCTTCCAGGAGTTCGGGACTGCAGACGGGGAAGACCTCTTCATCAGCGAGGAATTCCGCCGTCACCCCGGTATAGCCGCCACGGCCGTAGCGGATGGATATGTCGATGCCGTCGCTGACGAAATCGGCCAGCACGCCGGAGGTCGCCAGCCGCACGTCGATGTCGGGATTGGCGCGATGAAAGCGATGCAGCCTCGGCACCAGCCAGCGGCCAGCGAAGCCGTCCGATGTGCTGACGTTGAGGACGCGGGTCGAGCGGTCGGGCGTGGCGGCGATGGTGGCGGCGGCGATCTGGTCGAGCGCCTTGCCGACCTCCGCCGCATAGGCCGCGCCGACAGCGGTGAGGCGCACGGAGCGCGTGCCGCGATCGAAGAGCTGGATGCCCAGCCTGTCCTCGATGTTGCGAATGGCGCGGCTGACCGCGCCATGGGTGAGGTTGAGCTCTTCGGCGGCCTTGGAGAAACTCAAATGTCTCGCGGCCGCGTCGAAGGCGGGCAAAGCGGTGAGGGGCGGCAATCTGCGCGGCATGGTTCGACCTGTGAGCGTTGCTCACAAATCCTGCACAAAGAGTCGTTTGTCGTCTAGCCGCGAATGACCCAATATTCAGGCGTACCAAGCATCCATACCGGACTTCCGGTTCATCGATGCGCCGAATTGACCAGACAAGTGTGAGCAATCGTCATGCTCGCCCCGCCCGGGCGACATCGGCAGACTTGCGCCCAGTGAAACACAGGAGACGGATTATGACCTTGACCCTTCGACCCATCGGGGCCGCGATGAGCGGCCTTGCCATGCGAGGCGCGGCAGCGTTCGAGCGCCGCCGCACGCTGCGCCAGATCTCCCGGCTTTCCGATCGCCGTTTGCATGACATCGGCCTCGAACGCGACTGGGACGGTTCCATTCTCGGCAATGGGAGGGGAATATGACCAGCACATTGATCATCGGCGCGACCGGACTTCTCGGCAGCGAGATGGCGAAGGCCAGCGCGCGCAATGGCGACAGCCTGCACGTCCTCGTCCGGCCCGCCACATCGGCCAATGGAGCGCGGATGCACCCGCTGAAGGAGCTCGGCGCCACGGTGCATGTCGGCGATCTCGACGATTATGACAGCCTTGTGCGCGCTGTCGGCAAGGTCGATCGGGTCATCAGTTCGGTGCATGTCGGGTCGGCCAGCGAGATGACGCTGGTGCGCGCCGTCAGGGATGCCGGCGTCTCCCGCTATGTGCCGTCCGCCGGTTTCGGCCTCGACTTTGCCGCCGCCGCACCCGGCTCGATCGAACCGCTCGACATCAAGCGGGCCGTCTTCGACGCGGTCAGGGAGGCCGACCTGCCCTATACGGTGATCTACACCAACGGCTTCTTCTCGACCTGGGTGGCGACACTGGGCGACCTCACGCGCTTCGGCTCGTCGCCGCTGCCGCCCGACGAGGTGACGCTTTATGGCGAAGGCAATGTGCCGGCGACGTTTGTCAGCGAGAAGGATATCGCGGCGGTCACCTTGCGTGCGCTGGAGGATCCCGACGCCGTTCGCGGCGAAATCCGGATCGCGCAGAACAAGATCACGCAGAGTGCGATGATCGAGCTGTGGCGGCAAGTGAGCGGCCGCTCGCCGCGCGTCAAGCAGATGAGCCCCGAGGAGCTTGAGGCGCTGATCGCGGCGGTTCCCGGCCTTGGATTGCTGCGGGCATTCTGGATCCGCGGCGAGACCGCGCTTGAGACGGCCACGCCTGAAGCCAGGACGCTCTATCCGGAGCTGAGGTTCGAAAGCATAGAAAGCGCCTTTGTGGCGATGGCGGGCGCGGGTGGGCGGAGGTTGTGAAGGCAAAGGCGGTGCTCTACGGCGCGGCGGGTGTCGTTGGCTTCGGCGGTTGACCCGACAGCCCATCCAGCCGATAGGTCCGCGCGAACAGCCCGAGACCTGCCGATGCCAAACCTCAGAGATGCAACCCGCGCCGCCGACACCGCTTGGCAGGACGATGTCCGCGCCGGCGTGCGCCATGTGCGCGACCTCTCCTCCTTGCCGCTCTCGCCGGCCGAGCGCGAAGCCGCGCAGGCCGCCGCCACGCTCCACAAGGTGCGCGCGCCAAAGAGCTATCTCGACCTGATCGACTGGAACGATCCCGCCGATCCGATCCGGGCGCAGGTGATCCCGTCGCCTGGGGAATTGGACGAGACGGAGGGCGAGCTTGGCGACCCGATCGCCGACCATGAATTCAGTCCGGTGCCCAGGCTGACGCATCGCCATGCCGACCGGGTGCTTTTATTCCCGACCTATCAATGCGCGGTCTATTGTCGGTTCTGCTTCCGCAAGGAATCGCTGACCTCGATCGGCCGGGGCTATACGCGCGAGGCGCTGGAGCCGGCGCTGGCCTATATCGCCGGCCACCCCGAAATCCGCGAGGTGATCCTGACCGGCGGCGATCCGCTGTCGCTGCCCGATGCGGCGCTTGCCGAAATCCGTGACCGCATCGAGACCATCCCCCATCTGCGGCTCTTGCGCATCCACACGCGTGTGCCGGTGGCGTTGCCTTCGCGCATCACGCCAGGGCTCGTCGCGGCACTGCAGGGCCGGCTGATGGTGACGGTGGTCACCCACTTCAACCACGCGCGCGAGATCACATCCGCGACTGAGGCGGCTTGCCGCACCTTGCGGCAGGCGGGCTTCGTGCTGCTTAACCAGAGCGTTCTGCTCAAGGGCGTCAACGATACGGTCGAGGTGCTGGAAGAGCTCTGCCGCGAGCTGATGTACCGGCTGGGGATAAAACCCTATTACCTGCACCATGGCGACCTGGCGCGCGGCATGGCGCACCGCCGCACCACGATCGCCGAAGGCCAGGCGCTGGTGGAAGCGCTGCGGTCCCGCCTGTCGGGCATCTGCAATCCGGTCTATGTCATCGACCTGCCGGATGGGGGAGGCAAGGTGCCGCTCGGACCTTGCCATGTCGAGGGGCAGGACGGGCAGAGCTGGCGGATACGCGGGCTGGACGGCGAGGTGAGGGATTATCGCGAGATAGTTGGCGAATAGGCCGATGCCTATTCTGCAATAAATGCCAGCACGACCACGCGCGGGGCGATGCAGTATGCGATGCTGACCTTGCGGCGCATCCTCGTTGTCGCGTGGCCGGTTTCGAGGTCCACGGCGATGTCCTCATAGCCCAGCACCTCGCGATCCAGCGGATAGGCAGCCTTGTAGACCGCTTCCTTGGCGGCGAAGAGGATGCGGCCGGCGAGCTGCCGGTCGGCTGCACCTATCCGGTCGGCGGGAATGGCTACGAGCGAGAAAATGTCGTCGGGCAGGGGCAGCGTCGGCTCGACATCGATGCCGAGCGAGCCGATGCCGGCAACGGGCGCGACCGCCGCCACCGCCATGTCGTCATCATGCGCGAGCGAGCCCGTTATCCCCTCCGGCCATGCGGGTGCACCTGATGGCGTGCGCAAGAGGGCGAAACCGTCGAAGCCGACGTCCGCCAGCAGCCGGTGCGCGATCCAGCGCGCCGCGCCGCTGGCTCGCCGCATGGCCGGCTGGCGGGCGGGGATGGAGCCTGCCTCCGCCGGCAACAGATGGGCCTCGTCACCTTCGTGGATCAGCCGGCAGCCGGTGCGGACCCCGGCCGGGGCCATGGCGGCCATGGCGCGCGCCAGGGCGGTTTCCTCGGACGGATCGGCTGATGGCGTCATCGGTCGCCGGTCGGGAGAACGAGATCGGCGATCATTTCGCCGTCCTCATCGAGCCCCTCCTCGACGAAACCGGCGCTGCGGTAGAGCCGCCGTGCCGCCTCGTTCTCCGGTTCGTAGCATATCGACACGTGCCTGATGTGGCCGAGCCCGCGGATTTCCTCCAGCACCGCCCGCAGCGCCGCCTTGCCGTAGCCCCGGCCCTGCCAGGCGCGGTCGATCATGAAGCGGTAGATGCGCGCCTCGTCGTCGTCCCGCGGCGCCTCGTACATCAGGAATCCGACAAGCTGGTCCCCGGCCGTCACCGCGCGCGGCCGCGCGTCCCGATCGGATCTGGCTTCGCGCAGGGAATCCGCATTGCTGGCGACGAAATCCATCTGCTCCGGCGCCAGCCGCAACGCGGTGACCAAAGCGCGATTGGCCTTGGTCACGGGAGCGATACGGATGTCCACTGTGCCAGGCGCGCCGCCCTTCAAGACGCCGATGCCCCGGAGTCCTCATTGATCGGCTCGACGAACCGGTGCAGCTTGGCCGGGTTGCCGCGCCAGATGGAGTTTGGCTCCAGCTCTTCGCCCTTCATCACGAAGGAATCGGCATCGACCATCGATCCCCTGCCCATCACAACGCCGTAATGGACAAAGGCGGATGGCCCGAGCGTGCAGCCATCGCCGATGCGGATGAAATCGGACTTGAACGCACCTTCCTCCAGCGAATGGGCCTGGATGACGCAGCCCTCGTTGAGCGTGACATCGTCGCCAATCTCCACCAGCGAACGCTCTGTCAGATTGGCGCCGCCGTCATAGACGCGCTTGCCCACCTTGACGCCCAGCATGCGCAGGATCATCGGCCGGAACGGCGTGCCGGCGAAAAGGCGCACGATAGGCGAATCCGCCAACTTCCAGTGGCGCTCATGGCGCCAGAAGGTGACGTCGTAGATCGTCGTTATCCGCGGCTTCAGCTTGCGGAAACCAAGGCTTGCCCGCTCGACGAAGATGTAGAACGGAATGGTGATCGCCGAGGTCAGAAGCACCGCCGCGAAGAGGGCGATTTCCGCCCATTCGGTATAATAGTTGAGCGCCCGGTCCCAGATCGCCAGCGTGGCGAACAGCATGACCCATTGCGTGGCCATGAACAGGAGGATCGTCACCAGATTGTGACGGTTCTTGAGCGGGATGCGCTGGCGCCGGTCCGCCTCGTCGATGCCGGCGATGAGTTCCTTGTCGCGGTTCACCATGCGCGGGATTTCAAAGGGCGGCGAACCCAGAAGGCCGACATTCTCGCGCAACGGCCCGTCGATCGGGACCATCACCTTGGTGCCGAGCAGGACGTTGTCGCCCGTGCGTCCATCCGGCGGATAGTAGATGTTGTTGCCGAGATAGTTGCGCTCGCCGATCCGCGTCGGCTCGAGCCGGAACGCGGAGGCGGACTTGTGCATGTTGATCATGAAAAGCCCGTCCGACACCATGGTCTCGGTGCCGATCTCGCACAGCAGCGGGTTTTCATGCTGCTGGTTGGAGCCGAAATTGGAGCCGGTCTGCACCACCTTGTTGAGGTTCCAGCCGATGGCGCTCATGTAGTGGACGATGGCCGAGCTGTCGCCGAACAGCAGCCCGAGCACGCGTGAGTTGCTCGAGAACTCGGCGACCGTCTGCAGCCAGTAGCGGAAGCCGTAAAGCGTGTAGGTGCGGCCGGGTTTCAGGATCAGGCTGAACAGGCGCGGCACCACCGTGGCGGCGAGGAAGGCCGAGGCGATGTAGCCGAAAAGCGTGACCGTGGTGCCGATCGCCACAATGCCGATCGTCTCCTGATAGTCGTCGCCGACATTCTCCCAATAGCTGTGGAACAAAAGCGGCAGCGGGGTGACGATGGCAAACAGCCCTATCAGCTGCACGGCTTCGTAGAGGAAGCGCCGGATGCGGGGAGGGTTGACGTTGCGCACCTTGCAATAATCCGCCGTGGTCGGCACCGCCGGCGATCCGTGCCAGTGTTCGCCGTCCGGGATGCTTTGCCCGCGCTGCAGCGAGGACGAATGGCCGAGCTGCCCGCCGTCGCCGATCGCGGTGTCGATGTCGAGCGTGCAGCCGACGCCGACGAAAGCGTCACGGCCGATGGTCAGCGGCCCGGTGTGAATATAGCCGGCCTGGGCACGATAGCCGAGGATCAGCGATTCCTTGCGCAGGATCGTACGGTCGCCGATCGAAATCAGGTCCGTGCAAACGGGCACGGCACGGGATTCGATGACCACGTTCTTGCCGATCCTGGTTCCCAGAAGCTGCAGGTACAGGCTGTAGAGCGGGCTTCCGCGGAACAGCACGACAGGTGCCGTGCGGATCAAGGTCTTGACCACCCAGAAGCGATAGTAACGCAGGCCCCAGATCGGGAACGCTTCCGCCTTCCAGCGGCCGACCAGCACCCATTTGGCGGCAACGGCGAAGCCCGACATGCCGAAGAACACGCCGGCCGAGAGCACCACGCACCTGACATATAGCTGAAGCGGGTCGTCGAGCGTGTCATAGACCCAGTTGAGGCCGTCATTGACCGCCCACAGCGCCACGTAGCTGTAGAGTGCGTAAAACAGCAGCTGCGCCGCGCCGCAGGTCCAGTAGACGAGGTTGGACGCCTGGCGGGTGAGAACTGGCTCGTTGGTGGCCGTCGTCATCTCTTCCGCCACGCTGAGGTGCTTGGCCAGGCGCGCCACGGTTGGATAGAGATAGATGTCGCGCATGGACGTCGTCGCCCATTCCTTGCGGGTGCGCACGCGGGCGCAGAAATGCGCCATGAGCAGCGAGTTGGCGCCGAGATCGTCGAAGAAATTGTCCTCGACGGACACGTCGTCGAATCTCAGCACGGCGCATAGCGCGTCGGCCAGGAAACGCTCGTCGTCGTTGCCGGGCGGCACCATGGCGCGGTCGGCCGAAAGCCGGACGGTCGTCGGTTTGGGAAGCTGGCGAAGATCGACCTTGTTGGAGACCGTCATCGGGATCGCCGGCAGTTCCTCGAGATAGGAGGGCACCATGTAGTCCGGCAGCCGCCGCTTCATCGTCTGGGCGATGTCGGCGCGCGAGAGCGCCGGCTGGCCGGCCTTGGGCGCGTAATAGGCAACGAGCTCGACGCGGCCGGGCTCGATCTCCCAGGTGGTGACGGCGGCCTGCGCGATTTCAGGCTGGTCCAGCAGCACGGCCTCGATCTCGCCGAGTTCAATGCGATAGCCGCGGATCTTCACCTGGGTGTCGATGCGCCCGGCATACTCGATTTCGCCGGCGTCGTTGATCCGGCCAAGGTCGCCGGTGCGGTAGATGCGCTTGGACGGGTTGTTCGGCAGGCCGAGGAAATCGGCGATGAACTTCTGTTCGGTCAGGTCTAGCCTGTTGAGATAGCCGACCGCCAGCCCGATGCCGGCAATGCCGATCTCGCCCAGTTCACCAGGCTCGGCAAGTTGCGGCAGCGAAGGGTCGAGAATGACGATGGAATAGGTGGGCAGCGGCGCGCCGATCGTCACCGCCCGGTCCGGCGTCAGCGCACCCATGGTTGCCGTGACGGTCGCCTCGGTCGGGCCATAGGTGTTGAGGATCTGCCGGCCGGGCTTCGACCAGCGCGCCACCAGATTGTGGGGGCAGGCCTCGCCCCCCACCAGCAGCGTGCGCAGGCTGGGCACGTCCGATGTCATGGACGACAGAAGCGTCGGGCTGCAGGCCATGCAGGTGATGTCGTGATGGCGCAGGAAATCGGCGAGCTCTTCGCCCACCAGAGGCATCTGGCCCGGTGCGGGCACGACGGTCGCCCCGGCGACGAACGGCACCCAGATCTCCTCGGAGGAAAAGTCGAAGGCGATGGTCATGCCCTGGTAGACGCGATCGCCCGGCCGGTAGCCGTAGGATGCGGCGGCGACGCGGATAAAGTTGACAAAACTCTGGTGGCGGATGGCCACGCCCTTGGGCCGGCCGGTCGTGCCCGACGTATAGAGGATATAGCAGATGTCTTCGATCGCAGTGGGGGCCGGCGCCTTGGGCGGCTTCAGCGGCGCGTCGGACTGGGCCGATATTTCGGCGGCGGCGCTGTCGATCAACAGATGCGGAACCGGCAGCTGGTCGGCCCGCGATGCGTAGGTGGCGATGGTGACGATCAGGCTGACGCTGGCGTCTTCGATGATGAGCGCCATGCGCTCTTCGGGAAAGGCGGTGGCCAGCGGCACGAAGGCGGCCCCCGCCTTGACCACGGCGAGCAGGGCCACGTAGGTTTCCGCGGACCGGTCGAGGATGAGGCCGACCCGGTCGCCCGGTCGCACGCCGCGCTTGACCAGCAGGCGGGCGAACTGGTTGGCGCGCTTGTCCAGCTCCTGATAGGTCCAGCCGCGGCCCTCGGAGATCACCGCCGGCAGCGTGGCGAATGTTTCGGCGAGTTGCTCGAAGACCTTGTCGAGCCGCTCGCCCGGCTGACCTGCCCGGGCAAAATCGGCACCCACCAGGACCTGGCTGCGCGCTACCGAGGCAACTTCTGCAAGTGCATCGGCGCTGTCGGGGCTGGTCGCGGGCTCTCCGCCCGATCTTGCCGCTTCCCTGTCCAGTTCGGCGATATCGATACCGTGGTCCATGTCCAAACTTTCTCGTCCTGGCGAAGCTTTCACAGGCACATCTCGATCATGCCGCCGCTCGAGCAGGCATTGTCGGCTGCGCCGCCACTGCAATTTGATCGTTGTTGATGGAGCTGGAATGACCGAAGCTTCCAAAATGGAAGATTCCGGTATCCCGACCGGCGATCGCTGACCGCCGGGTCCTCTTTGGCCGGGCGGTTATCACAGTATCGACCGCTCCGTCTTCACATGTTCGGGAGCATCGGCTCGGGGCGGAGGCGTGCGCATCGCCTGGGCGCTGCCGGCGGCGAGCGACATGCCGGGCAGGGCACCCATCCCTCCGTTCGAACCTCGTTGCATCGCCCGTATCCAAACCCCGTATGCCTGTGCGGCGGCCGGATTTCCGGCCGTTGAGGAATGCTTATGCCATCCGATCTTTTCGCCAGTTTTTCCGAACTGTTGAAACTTGTTTCTGGATTGTGTCTGGGTGCGCCCTTCCGCATGGCCGCTGCCGCCGGTTTCGGCCCTTCCAGAAAAATCTCACCGCCCCCGGGAATAAAGCACGGCCCTTCCGGGTCTTCTCTGCAAGCGGGGCAATCTTGCGGCCGCGACCCCTGGAAAACGAAACAAGGATTTACCGAAATGACCAAGCTCGCCTTCAGCGTGGCTGCGATGTTGCTCGCCTCGAGTTCTGCCTTTGCCGGCAGCGACCATTTCGGCACGAGCGCCCTCACGCCGGCCTCCGTAACGGTCGACAACACCTACACCGCCTCTACCGCCAAGCCGGACATGGTCCGCCACGGCGTGCAGGCGACGATGAAATCTGATGCGGAGGAACCCGGTCAGGGCATCTGGGGCCGCTGAGTTCATGGGGCCGGCGGCGGAATCCCGACGGTGCCCGCGCCAATCCGCGGTCAGCGACGGAGGGCCAGCGACCCTCCGTCATTCCTTCAAAAGCAGCCACAACTCAACAGAGGAGATCACCATGTTCAGCATGTCACGCCGCACAGTGCTTCAATCCGCCGCCGCCGCTGCCGCCTTTGGCCTTGCCGGCAAGCTGGAATTCACCCGGCCCGCCTTCGCGCAGACGTCGGTGGAGCCCACCGTCGGCTTCTACAAATACTCGGTCGGCGACATCGAGGTGACCGCCATCTATGACGGCATCTGGAAGAAGCCGCATGACCCGGCCTTCATCAGGGATGTCTCGGTCGACGACACCAAGGCGGCACTCGCCAAGGCCGGGCTGACCACCGACTTCATGCCCATTCCGCTCACCGTCGCCGTGCTCAAGATGGGCGGCAGGATGATCATGATGGATGCCGGCTCCGGCGTCGGCCAGTGGCAGGCCAACGCCACGCATCTGCCGGCCAACATGGCCGCCGCCGGCATCGACTACAAGGCGATCGACACCATCATGATCTCGCATTTCCACCCCGACCATGTCTGGGGCCTGATGGAGAAGGGCACCAACACGCCGGTGTTCCCCAATGCCGAGCTGATCGTCAACGCCACCGAGTACGTCTGGTGGACCGATCCCAGCCGTCTGGCCAAGCTGCCCGAGGGCCGCAAGCCGGCGGGCAAGCGCATCGCGGAAAACTTCCCGAAATGGAAGAACTGGAAGCTGGTCGAGGACGGCGCCGAGGTCGTGCCCGGTATCCAGATCATCGCCGCACCGGGCCACACGCCGGGTCATTCGGTGTACCTCGCCAACTCCGGCAAGGAGCAACTGATGATCTCGGCCGACACCATGTATGTGCCGGCGCTGCTGGCGCCGCACCCGGAGTGGCAGGGCGCCTACGACCAGGACGGGCCGACGGCGATCGCCACGCGCCACAAGATCATCGACCGGGTGATCGCGGACAACATCCGCATTTCCGGCTCGCACTTCCCGTTCCCCGGCACCGGCGTCTTTGTGAAGGACGGCAGCGCCTATGGCTTCACTCCGGTCCAGATTTGAGCGCCAGCACTCAACCAAGCGAGACAGACAATGAAACAATCCTTTTTGGGCAGAAACGCCCTGTTCGGCCTGCTCGGCGCGATTGCCGTGCTGACCGTGGTTCCCGTCGCCACAATCATGCCGGCCTTTGCGGTCGACGACATCGAGGGGGCCGATGCGCCCGATCTCACCGCCGTCAAGGCCAAGCTCGACGCCAAGGACTATAAGGGCGCGCTGGCCGACCTGCGGGACCTCGCGCAGGACAACCAGCAGGCCGACGTCTATAATTTGCTCGGCTTCACACTGCGCAAGACCGGCGATTTCGACACCGCGCTGACCTACTACAACAAGGCGCTGGAGCTGAAGCCAGACCACAAGGCCGCCCGCGAATATCTGGGCGAGCTCTATGTCGAGACCGGCGACATGGCCAAGGCCAGTCAGCAACTGGCGTCGCTGCAGAAACTCTGCCCCGCCGGCTGCGAGGAGCTTTCCGACCTGCAAAAGGCCATCGACACCAAGGTGACGAAGTAAGTTCCCCCCTCACCCGGATTGCCAACCGAATTGCGAAGGGCAATTCGGGGCAATCCGACCTCTCCCCGAGGGGAGAGGAGGAGGCCAGCGTTGGCGCCTGCCTCTTCTCCCCGCCGGGGGTCCGAAGGACGGGCGAGGCCCGTGACTCGCCCCGGCATAGGTGGCCGCGCAGCGGCCGGATGAGGGGCCTTGGCGCCAACCTCAACGCGAAATGAACCAAGTTCGGGCGCTCGTGGCTGGCGCCCATTGCCGGAGCCGGCACCTCTCCCTCGCGCCGGCTCCGGCCCTTTCAAACATCACATTCGGCAGGCGCCACCCCGCGCGGCGTCCTGTGCCAGAAATATCGGAGCCCGACCATGATCCTGAACGAACGCGCCGCGAAGCTGCTCGCCACCAGACTGTATCTGAGGGACGTGGCGCTGCTCGCCGGCCGCCTGCTGCTTTCCCTCATCTTCCTGCATGAGGGCGTCACGCTGGCCACCCATTTCGAAGGCGCCCCCAAGGCGATGGCGGCCCTCGGCGTCGGCCTGCCGCTGTTCATCGCCACCGTGGCCCTGCAACTGGGGGCAGGGCTTTCCGTCGCAACAGGCCTGCTGACGCGGCTGGGCGCCGTCGGGCTCGGCCTGTTCTGCCTTGCCACGGCAACCCTGTTCCACACCGACTTCGCCAGCCAGAACGAACTGCTGCATTTTGAAAAGGATCTGGCCATATCAGGCGGCATGTTCGTGCTGGCCGCGGTCGGCGCCGGCAGGTTCTCGCTGGACTGGCTCCTGGCCGGCTACCTGCGGCAGCGGCGGCGCGACAAGGATATGGTGGCGGCGCTGCTGGCGGTGGAGAACCAGTTTTCCCTGAGGCTGCCGGTTTGAGCGGGGCCGAGCCCGCGCGCCTCGTCCAAGCACGCTTGCGACACGCACTTTGCTGGAACCAGCCTTGATGCTCCGCATTCTATAAGCAGGGGCTGAAGGAGCGTGACGTGAAAGCGATCTTGGCACTGGTCAGCGGCTTCGTTTTGACGCTGGCGGTTTTCGGCAGCGGGCTCGCCTTTGCCGCGTGGCTGCTCGCCGCCAAGCC
Organism: Mesorhizobium salmacidum (SeqCode); assembly: GCF_037179605.1. Classification (NCBI taxonomy): domain Bacteria; kingdom Pseudomonadati; phylum Pseudomonadota; class Alphaproteobacteria; order Hyphomicrobiales; family Phyllobacteriaceae; genus Mesorhizobium; species Mesorhizobium salmacidum (SeqCode). The sequence goes on along the minus strand of NZ_JAPYKS010000019.1, from coordinate 8,935 downwards.
CGCGCATGAGGCAAGGCCGACCGTCAGCGTGGCGGAGCTCTGGACCAGGAACGCGCGGCCGGTGAACAAGGCGGGGCAGAACCTCGAACGCTTGCCGGCCGACCAGCCCGCCCCGCCCGACATCGCCGCCAAGGAGCCGGCACCCGATCCGGCCGCGACTGGCTCGATCGAGCCCGCCGCAAGCGACGCGGTCCTGCCGGCGTCCCATCTCCAGTGGTGCGCCAGCCGCTACCGCTCCTACCATCCCGACGACAACAGCTACTTGTCCTATAGCGGGCGGCTGCGCCCCTGCGTCTCGCCCTATCTCGACGCCGGCGCCGACCAGGGCGCAAAGCCTTCAGCCGAAGTCAGCTATGCCGAAACGGGCGACGCCGTTTCCACCGCCACGGCGGGGCTTTCCGCCGACCATGTCGATTCCTGCTTCAACCGCTACCGCTCCTACCGGCCCGAGGACAACAGCTACCAGCCCTATTCCGGCGGACCCAGGCGCCAGTGCGAATAGCCGCCGGATGCGGGGCGGCTGAAGGGCGGCGACTTGTGACCTCACCTATCACGCAGATTTTTTGGATCGTTCGGATAAGCGCGGCGTTCATGCCTCACATGAGTGGAGGAATGGATATGAGCGACGACCGCGACGACAAGATCAGGAACCGCGCCTACGAGATCTGGCAGCGCGAAGGCGGCGCGCATGGCGACCATGACCGGCACTGGCGCCAGGCCGAGATGGAGATCGACCGCGAAGCCGCCCTGCCGCTGACGGCCGACGACGCGCTGCCGCAGACCGGCGAGATCGCCAGCTCCGACGTTCTGCAGGTTGAAGCGCTGGCGGCCCGCACGGGCATATCGGGTGACGAGGCGCAGGAGCTGATCGACAGGCTGGGCACCGACCGCGCCGCGATCGAGCAGGCCGCGCGCAACCTCAAGGCCAAGCGCAGGCGCTGAACGCGAGGCATTTCGAGACAATGCGTTGGCGCGGCTTGATGAGAAGATGATTCATCGAGCCGGCCCTCGAAATGCGCGAAGGCGGTTCTCTACGACGCCCCCCTCTGTCCTGCCGGACAGAGGGGGGTAGAGCGCTGTCCTCCGTCATCTGCGCCCGCTACTTCCGTCATCCGCGGCAATGTCGGAACCCTTGGCCGCCTCGGAGGTTCACCCTGTCCCAACCCCCAGAGGAGATGCACTCATGGACCACGCAAACCACGTAAGGCTCCGCCCCGCCGAACTGACGCCGGACACGCTTGAAGGCGCGACCATCTACGGCCCCAACGACGAGAAGATCGGCTCCGTCGACCATATGCATGGCAGCGGCCAGGTCGTCATTGATGTCGGCGGCTTCCTCGGCATCGGCGCCAAACCGGTCGCCGTCGCCGCCAACGAACTCGATTTCATGCGCGACGAGGACGGCGACGTCCACGCCGTGACCAGCTGGACCAAGGACCAGCTGAAAGCCATGCCCGAACACCGCGACTGACAACAGGAAGGGCTCGGCGATCGCCGGACCCTTCGTCTTTCCAAGGAGAGACCGATGATCAGGAAGCTGAAAGACGGAAAATACCGGCTTTATTCAAGGAAGAAGGACGAGAAGACGGGCAAGCGGCGGAATTTGGGGACGTTTGATACGCGGGAAGCGGCGGAGAAGCATGAGCGGGAGGTGCAGTATTTCAAGAGGGGATGAGGAAAATTGTTTGTATTATCAGGGTCTGTGGCGGCGATGACGGTATACGACGCGCTTCATGGCTAAGACGTGATTGCATTCAGATTTATGGCTGTTAGCAGACGCCTGTTGATAAGTAGACATATTCTCTTGCATTGGAAATTGCGGTTTGCTCAACCAACATTGGCTTGCGGATAGATTTTTCTGTGGGGGTTCCTCACAGGTGAAACCAACACGGCCTTAGTGCTGCCCGAATGCGACGACGAGAAGCAGCATACAACGGTATAATGGCAATACGCGAATTCGCGTAGGAGTATCCGCAAGCCGCCTATGAGCATCGTATCGCTGAAACTTGAGCAATACCGGAAGGCAATCAACCTCATTGATATCGCTCATATTCTGGCATTGGAGCCGGCGCATATCTCTTTTGCGCTGTACAAGCTCGACAAACCCGGCTTCGCGCCGAAATATAGTGAGTTTAGTATAACCAAGAAAGCTGGTGGCGTACGCACCATCAAAGCCCCCCACAAGGCCCTAAAGGCGGTCCAGAAGCGATTGGCTCAAGACCTCCTGATGATAGAGCAACAGCTCGAAGCGACGCGGATAAAAAAATCGGACTGCGTCCTCGCACACGGCTTCAAGAAAAAGCTCTCCATCATGACCAATGGAGAGAACCATCGTCATCGCCGGCACGTGTTCAATATTGACCTGAAAGACTTCTTCCCGACCATCAATTTCGGCCGGGTTCGCGGCTTCTTCATGAAGCACGAGGCTTTCGAATTGCATGAGTCTGTCGCCACGCTCCTTGCGCAGATTGCTTGTCACAACAACGAACTGCCTCAGGGTAGTCCCTGCTCGCCTGTTATCTCCAACCTCATCGCTAGCGTTCTCGATGTACGGCTCAACGAATTGGCCCATCGATATAACTGCACCTACACGCGGTATGCCGACGACATCACGTTCTCGACCAGCGAACGGAACTTCCCCACCGCGATAGGCCGGCGCGAACTCGAGAGCATCAACCTTTGGGAAGCAGGACCGAAGCTATTGAAGGTCATTCAGCGTGCGGGATTCGAGCTGAACCCGACTAAGACACGTATGCAGCACAGTTATTCCCGACAGCAAGTGACCGGCGTAGTCGTCAATCAGAAGGTGAACATCGCTGCGGATTACTACGCCGAAGTCGCCGCCATGTGTCACCACCTCTTCATGGATGGCGAGTGCTTCACCAAGATTTCAGGCACAAAGCAGCCGTTTCACATCAAGAAGTTGCGGGGTCGGTTAGCTTACATCTATCAAGTCCGCGGCAAGGGGCCAAAAGTCATACAAAAGGGCGAGGATGGGGAACTGAAAGGCACCCAGAAATTTTGGGCCAGCTTCAATCTATTCGAGCGTTTCCTGAACTACGCCGACCTGTACGCGGTCGACCGCCCTCTCGTCCTGTGCGAGGGCGTCACCGACAACATCTACATCAAGTCAGCGATTCAGGCTCTCGCCGTTGCCTACCCTACTCTCACCAGTCCCGCCGGAGAACTTAAGGTCAAGCTTTTCAAGTACACCAAAACCTCGACGGCAGTGCAGCAATTGGGCGGAGGGAGCGGGGAACTGCTCAAGCTCATCACGAAATACCATCTGCGTACGAAAAATTTTAAAGCGGGCGGCAAACATCCCCTTATCGTAATCGTGGATTTCGACGAAGGTTCGAAAATCATCTTCAAGGAGGTCGAGAAAAAGACTGGCAAGAAGATCGACACCCAGCCGTGGTTTCACTGGGACAAAAATCTCTACATCGTCCCGATTCCGAAAGTGGGCGGGGTCGATACGCCGATTGAGCGCCTCTTTCCCCAAGCGCTCCTCGACGCGCCCTTCGATGGAAAGGCGTTCGATATAACAAACTCCGAAAAGGACGGGTCTAAGTTCTTCGGCAAGAAGGTATTTGCAACGAAAGTTGTCGCTGCCAACAAAGGTACGATCAACTTCAGCGGCTTCGACCCTCTCTTGGCGACCGTTGTTGAAGTGATTGAACACCATAAGACCAAAACGGCATTGCCCTTCGCAGCAGCCGTTGCGCCGGTGGCGGCTAAAGCCCCATAGTCTCGTGGATCAATGGTGATGACCACACTGTGTCGACCGCGCGCCCGAGCGGTGTAGAACTTCGCCCGGCACCATCGTCGCGCTCCGGAGCCCGCTTGGCCGATGGCGCCTATTCCTCCTCGACTATTTCGCGCGTCTGGTGAGTTGTCCGTTAACCATTCGTTAACCATTCCCTCGCTAGCGTTTACCTCTCAGTAAGGATTCGCTGGCCGTGACCTTTGCCGCCCCCGTTGAAACAAAATCCATTCGTTTTCGCGCCCGTTCTTTCGTGGCCTTTTCGCTCACGCCGGAGGCGCCGATTTCGGCCTGGCTGGAGGGGCTGGATCACTGGATCGGCAATTCGCCGGGGTATTTTGCCGGGCGGCCGGTGGTGCTCGATTTGAATGTGCTGAAGCCCGAGGTCGCCGACATCGCGCTGCTGGTCGCTTCGCTTGGTGCGCGCGGTATCCGGGTCTATGCCATCGAGCTCGAAGGGGCTTCGCTGGGGCTTGACCTGCCGCCGCTTTTGACCGGCGCCAAGGAGGCGACTTCGGACGGCCTGCTTTCCGGCCGCAAGGGCAAGGCGGAGGCGTTGGAAGAAGCCGGCAAGCTGGAGACGGTGTTTTCGGATCGCGGCAAGGATGCCGGCAAGCCCGAAGAGGGCAAGCCGGTCGAAATCAAGGCCGAAGCCGGCAAGGGCAAGGCTGCCAAGGCGGCGGAAGCCCGCGTGGTGGAAGCGGTCCAGGCCGGCACGCTGATGGTCAAGTCGCCGATCCGCTCGGGCCAGTCGATCTTCCATCCGCATGGCGATGTCATCGTGCTGGGTTCGGTCGCGTCCGGCTCCGAGATCATCGCGGCGGGCTCGATCCATGTCTATGGCACGCTGCGCGGCCGCGCCATCGCCGGCTCGCAGGGCAATCGGTCGGCGCGCATCTTCTGCCGCAGGAACGAGGCGGAGCTGATCTCGGTCGACGGCTGGTACACGACCGCCGAGGAGATGGAAGGCGTCTCGCGCGGCAAGGCCGTGCAGGCCTTCCTCGAAGGCGACATGCTCGCCGTTGTGCCGCTGAACTAGGGCGGCGCGATGCTGACACCCGGTTTCACGGTTCCGGTCCGGACAAGCGCCGAGGCACCGCGCGCAAGCTTCGGACCGGTTTGGGATGGCATGATGGCAGGCTCTGACCGTGCGGCGCACGGCATAACAAACGACAACAGGCAACGGAGGCTTTTTCCATGGGCAAGGTAGTGGTCGTCACATCGGGCAAGGGGGGCGTCGGCAAGACCACCTCGACGGCCGCGCTGGGTGCCGCGGTCGCCAAGACCGGCAAGAAGGTGGCGCTGGTCGATTTCGACGTCGGCCTGCGCAATCTCGACCTGATCATGGGCGCCGAGCGGCGCGTGGTGTTCGACCTCGTCAACGTCATCCAGGGTCAAGCCAAGCTGTCGCAGGCGCTGATCCGCGACAAGCGCGTCGACACGCTGTTCCTGCTGCCGGCCTCGCAGACGCGCGACAAGGATGCGCTGACGGAGCAGGGCGTCGGCGAAGTGATCGACAAGCTGCGATCGGTCTTCGACTATGTCTTCTGCGACAGCCCGGCCGGTATCGAGCGCGGCGCGCAGCTCGCCATGCGCTTCGCCGACGAGGCGGTCATCGTCACCAATCCGGAAGTGTCGTCGGTGCGCGACTCCGACCGCATCATCGGCCTGCTCGACGCCCGCACCATGCGCGCCGAACAAGGCGAGCAGATCGCCAAGCACGTGCTGGTCACGCGCTATGACGCGGCGCGGGCCGCGCGCGGCGAAATGCTCTCGATCGACGACGTGCTGGAAATCCTGTCGGTGCCGCTGCTCGGCATCATCCCGGAAAGCCAGGATGTGCTGCGCGCCTCCAATCTCGGTTCGCCGGTGACGTTGTCGGAACCGCTCAACAACGCCGCCAAAGCCTATCTCGAAGCGGCAAGGCGGCTGGAAGGCGAAGATTTGCCGGTGGTGGTGCCCTTCGAACGCAAGGGCTTTCTCGACCGTCTGCTCGGAAGGAGGGCCGCATGAGCATCCTCGACCTCTTCAAGCGGCGCACCAGCGCGCCGGTGGCGCGCGAGCGGCTGCAGGTGCTGCTCGCCTATGAGCGCCGCAGCCGTGGCCAGCCCGATCTCGTCTCCATCCTGCGCGAGGAGATCATGGCTGTGATCGCCAGGCATGTGCAGATCGACCAGGACTACCTCCAGGTCTCGATGGACCGCGGCGAGACCATGTCGACGCTGGAAATCGACATCCAGATCCCCAACAAGAGCGCCGTGCCGCTGGCCATGGCCGGGTAAAAACGCCGCGCTTTTTCCTCGCCCCACTCCAGAGGGCGAGGAACCCGGATTTTGCCGGGCCGGCACCGCGGGTATTCGTCCAGATCAGTTCAGCGAAAATCTCGACCTGAAGCCCGCGGCGTTGTTGCGATTGGGATAGTCCTGATCCGGTATCGCAACGCCGAGATGGGTGCACAGCGGTTCCCAGCCATCGCCAAGAGCGTGGACCAGCAGCCGCTCCGGTGGCACCCCGGCGTACACCGCACGGACATTGGCCTCGTAGCAGGCAATGGCATGCGCTCGATCGCCAGGCCGGCCGCCGAACACCTGCCTGGCGATCAGGGCAAGGCCCAGCGATTCCTGATCCACGCTTTGCTCAAGTCCCGCCGCGATCGTTTTTTCAAAACTCTCCCACCAGCTTTCGGCCGAACGGTAGGTCAGGATCACCCTGGCATTCGGATAGAATTCGATCAGTTCGCGCCAGTAGTACGCCGAGGGCCAGTCCAGACAGGAGACATAGCCCGAGAGCAGCTGGTTCCAGTCCGGCGTGGCACCTTGGGCCAGCGCGCGCCACATCCGTTTCTGCTCCTCGTTGCCGTTCACTTCATGCATGTGATGACAGGGGCCGAAGCCGAGAATGGCCAGCGCCTCGCGCATCGAATCCGTGCCCGTTCGGCCGAAGCCGGTTCCGATCACCTTGATCGACATCTCCACGCCCTCCCGTTCGACCTGCAAGCCGTTTGCCGGCAGCATATCAGGCCGCACACCACCTTCACACCGTCGCGAACGCCGCGGTCCGCGCCGGAGGCTCGGCACTGGCTGCCTGCGGCATCCAAATCGCCAATGTCGGAAATTTACATTTTCCAAGGGGGGCTTCCCCTGCGGAATAAGCGGATGTAAGGATGCATATTAGCAGTTTGTTAAATATCCGGTTTTGGTTGCGTAAGAGGGAGTTCCGTATGAACTTCAAGAGCCTGATCAAGCGTGCTGAAGACGTAGATAATGCCCTCCAGGAGTTGCAGGACGATCTTGCGGACGCCCTGGATGCCAGCCTCGACAGCGAATTCGAGTCACCGCCAAAGGGCGACGGTGTCCCCGATGCCGGGTCAGGCGCCGATGCCTCGCCACCACAAGCAGATGCCGATTACGCGGATGCCGCGGACAATCCGGATGACGCGGGCAATGCCGAAACCGCCAAAACCGCGCCGCGACTGACCCCCCATGCCCAGACCCGGCTGGCGGCGTTGAATGCCTTCGAAGGGATGTTCCACGACGCCAGGGATTATCTGGATGAGATCAACGGCAAACTGTCGGAGATCTCGACTTCGCACCATCTGACGCGCGAATTCCTCAACATCCTCCACACCGACATTCTTCGCGCCAACGAGCTGGAGCTCGCGAATGCCGGCCTGGTCGCGGAGCAAAGGACGCTGTCGGACAAGCTGCACGACACGGCGGCAAAGCTGCGCGAGCGTGACGGCGCGTGCGAATTGCTGCAGCAGCGCGAGACAAGCCTGGTCCAGGACCGGGAGACGCTTCGCGCAACGCTCGCGGCGGTAAGGCTCGAGCTCACGGAGACGGCCAATGCCAGCGCCAAACGCGACGCCGAATTCGGGGACATCGCCAACCGGCTGACGGCCAGGACGGTCGAAGCCAACAGGCGCTTGCGCGAGAGCAAGATGCTGCGGGAAAAACATGTCAGCCTGTCAGCCGAGCTCGACAAGGTGCTGAAGCGGGAGACCCAGGCGCGCCACAGGCTGGACGAGCTTTCGACAATCCACGCCAGCGAAGCGGCGCGCCTTGCCGAACTGATGGCGGCGCTCGGCAAGAGCGAGAAAGAGGAGATCCGGCTGCAGAAGGCGCTCGAGGCCACACAGGCCAAGCTGGCGGAAAAGACCGAGTCGGCCAGCATGATGCAAGGCGACTGGGAAGCCGAACGGGCTCGCGGCCAGACGGAAATGCGCGGATTGCGTTCCGAGATACAAGATCTGGAATCGCGGCTGGAGCGGGTCTCGAACGAGAACAGCGCGGCCGCCGCCGAGATGGCCAGGCTCAAGACCGAGCTGGACGACGCAGTGGCCGAAAAGAAGATCGCCGGTGAAAAATTGTCCGCGCTCACGGATGAGAACGAAGCCGACAAGCTGAGCCTTTCCAGGGCGAACGCCACTCTTTCGCAGCTCACGCTGCAGCAGGCGTCGGAGGACATACAACGGGATGTCCAACGGCAGGAATGCGAGGATCTGCGGGCCGAAATCGCGTCGCTCAATGCCCGGATCAAGGAATTGCTGCCCTACGAGCGGCTCCACAAGGCCACCAACGGCAAACCGCGCGAAGGCGAGGTGGTCGAGATCGCCGCCGTGGTGGCCGAGAAAGCCCGTGCAACGGGCAGGCGGCCCATCCGCAGGAACCTGCGCGCCACGTCGTAGCTAGCTTCGCAGCTCTCGTTGCCCCAGCGCTTCGGGCTCAGCGTGCGCTGCCGGGCAGTCGAAAGCGGCCGTCGAGGCCGCCAGGCGCATCGCGACCAGTATTTCATCACCTACCGGTCTTCGGTATTGACCGCGCTCCATGGCGCTACCGTTGCGTGAGACCAGGCTGGTGCCGGCCTGCTCATTGTGCCAGTGGCAATGCCGCTTTGGCGATAGCCCGCGCAATACTTCGCTGATATTGATAGCATCAGAAAATTCCTGGATGAGCAGATGACATCGAATTCAGATAAGGCGGAGACGGTCGAGCAGTTGCTCGAAACGCCGGACCTTGCCAGCGCGCTTGAAAGCGAACAGTTCAAGAAGTTCCTCGACCAGGTGCCAATTGCAATCGCCGTTTCGGATGTCAGCGGGCAGGAACGTGTCGTCTATGCCAATCCGGAGTTCGAGAAACTGTCCGGTCTGAAGGCGGCCAAGCTCGCCCAGAA
>NZ_JAPYKS010000018.1:0-145500 GCF_037179605.1 Mesorhizobium salmacidum (SeqCode) | reverse complement strand
AAAATCAGCGTTGAATCTGATTTGCCCTTCCTTGGGAATCCCAACCCGTTAAATCGTCACTACGCCCTAGGGTCTACGCTGCGTCGCTACGCTCCTTGCTCCGCCCTAGGATGACGAAGCATGGGTTCCGGCTAAACTCCATCGTCTTTGATTGCCGTGCTCTACCGGCAGGCGCGATAACCGTTCTTGCGGTTCTTGATGTCGAAGTGGAAATGGTTGCGGTGATCGTAATTGTAGCCGGGGCCGAGCACGGTGGTGAAATACTGGCAGCCGTCGGCGCGCACATTGTTGAGGAAGCCCCGGGTGCGGAAGGCGAACAGCCCGGGCTTGCGCACGTCGATATCGTCGCCATTGTTGAGTTCGATGCTCATGACGTCGAGTGCGTTGCCCTTGCCGTGCTCCGACAGCACGCCTTCACCGGCAATGTTGCGGCAGGAATAGCTGGAGCCCTGGTGGATGGTCCTGACGCCGGAGAAGTAGCGCCAGCGGGCGGAGGGAACGAGTTCGTTCTTCGTCCAGGCGGCGAAGGTGGCGGCCATGTCGCAGGTCAGCGTCGCCGCGGGTTTCATCTGGATGCCGCCGATGGCCGAGACCTTGACCGGATAGTCGATGCCGCACTGGCCCTCGTGGATCGGCGCCAGATCGGTGTAGGCGACATCGAGGCGCTTCAGCTGCTGGCGGCAATCGGTTTCGCTGGCTGGAATCTGCTCGACCGGCGACATCGGCTCATCCATGCGTGGATAGGCGGCCTGCGTCATATAGGGATTGGACGGAACAAGCTTCTGCATGCCCGTATATTGCGGCACGGCCGCGGTCTGCGAGCCGACATCGATGGCAGGCTGCAACGACAGCACGCTGCCGGTGTTGCAGGCCGAAACCGCGGCAAGTGCAAGGCTGGCGGCCAGCAACGCAGCGGGTTTCAATTGGCGTGCGGCGGCGAGGAAAACGGCGCGAAATGTGCCGGCCATTGGCGGAAATCCTAATTCTGGATATCCGGCATTTTAACGATCAAGGGTAAAGGAAAACTCAGCGCCCGTGTTCACGCCTGCGGCTGAATTGCGGCGGAGGTTCCGCTCACTGGCAAAACGTACCGCCATGCCGGCGCGGCTCCAGATCGAAATGAAAATGCAGCGCGTGGTCGGCGTCGGCGCCGGGGCCGAGTACGGTCTTGAACGGGCCGCAGGCGGCCTTGCGCACCGCGTCGAGGAATTTGCCGTCCTTCTCGGGCGGTGCCGGGCCAACCTCGATCGTCTTGCCGTCGGATAGCGTAAAGCTGGCTATGTCGAGGGCGTTGCCGAAAGCATGTTCCGACAGTTTGCGCGTGCCGTTGCGCGGCCGGCAGATGAACGCCGACGCCTGGCCGATCGATTTCAGGTCGGCGCCGAATTCGGCTTTCGCCGCCGGCTGGATGACGTCGGCGGCAAAACGCGCCGCCGCCTCGGCCATCGGGCAGTTGAGCTCGGTGCCGGGGGCAATCGCGACCGACTTGCCGAGCGTCTTCAGCACGATCGGGTAAGGGATCGAGCAGCCGATTTCGGGGTTGCTTTCGGCTTTGTGCTCCTCGAACTCGACGCCGAGCGTCTTCAGGCGCTCGCGGCAGGCGACTTCCTCCGCCGGCATCTTGTCGGCGGGAAGATCGGCCGAGCGTGGATCGGGCAACATCTTCTCCTCGTCGGCCGCATCGGCCGGTTTTGGCGTCGGCTGAGGGGCGACGGCCGGCGGCTGAGGCTCGGGCGTCGTGGTGCCCGGCTTTGGCGTCGGTGTCGGCACCACGGCTGGCGGCTCCGGCTCGCTTTCCGTTTCGGCTGGTGGTTCGGGCGGTGTCTGGCTTTTCCGATGGGCCTCTTCGTCCTTGAGCAGACCGGGGTCCTTGAGCAGACCGGGGTCCTTGAGCAGATCGGGGTTCTTGAGCAGATCGGGCGCTTCGCCGTTCTTTGGGCCTCCAGCGTTCTGGTCTTGCTTCTTTGGAGCGTCGACCTTTGGAGTGTCCGCCGGACGTGGCTCGGGCACCGGAACATCGGCGGATGGCTGGGCATCCTGCGTTTTCCGCGGCGCCGGATTTGGCGCCGGATGCTGCTTGGCCCGCGCTCTCGACTGCCGCTTGCCTCGCGGGTTCAGCGGCTGATCGGCCCGCTGTGTCAGCGGCTGCTCCACGCGCGGGCTTAGCGGCCTGTGATGTTTGTGACGATGTTTGGCCTCGGCCGGCATGACCAGCAGAGCCGTGACGGCCATCGCCGATGCAATCATCCTGGATCTACGGGAAGAGCTCAGCTTTGCCATCATCCACGAAACGGCGCCGGTCGGCTGAAGTTGCCTGGACAGGCGCTTCGACCCGATCACAATCGGTTACCTCCGCGTTACGCGCCGATCGCTTCCAGTCCCTCTTCCAGCAAGTCGGCGAGCAGCGGCATGCCAAGCAGGTATTTCGCCGTGCGCTTGTTGGCCCGCTCTCGCGCCGCCGCCACCGCGTCGGCCCATTCCGAGGCGTCGTAGTCGCCGCGGCCAACCCAGGCCAGCGCGATCAGCTCGGCGGCCTCGTCGATATTGAGGTCGTTGATCAGCTCGCGCAGCTCTTCCTCGGTGAGGTTTTCCGAGCTTTCCTCGGCAAGGCCGTCATGGTGGTGGTTGTCATGTCTGTCGCCGTCGAACTCGACCTCGTGTTCGGCGCCGCCGGCATAGTCCTCGTTGACGGCCGCGCTCAGCGCCTTGGCCTTGAGAATGAACATCCGCACGGTGTCGGGGCCGATCGTGAGATCCCAGTCTTTGTCAAGCCGCCGCTGCACGGGCCCTCTCCGTGGGTCAGTCTCATTCGAGGGCGATGATACCGGATTTGCGGCATCCGTCACCTCATGTTCTCCAGACGAGCTTTTTCCGGGATGAAACGCGGGCCGCTCGGCGTTAGTGTTGCATTGTCACACCCTCAGGAGGTTTTCCATGCATAAAAGAATGCTGATCCAGGCAGCCGCCGCGCTTGTCGCCGTGCAGTTTTTTGCCGTTCCGGTGTTTGCGGCCGGTAGCGGTGGCGGTAACGACCAGACCGTTACCCAATGCAAAAAGGGTGAAGTCTGGGATAAGAAGAAGCAGAAATGCGTGCCGCCCAAGGAAGGCATGCTGGACGACGACAGCATCTATGACGCTGGCCATGCGCTGGCGATGGCCGGCCGCTATGACGAGGCGATCTCGGTCCTCGTTCTTGCCGCCAACAAGCAGGATCCGCGCATCCTCAACTATCTCGGCTACTCGCACCGCCATTCCGGCCGCGTCACTGTCGGCCTCGGCTATTACGAGGAAGCGCTGCGCATCGACCCGAATTACACGCTGGTGCGCGAATATCTCGGGGAGGCGCATCTGCAGATCGGCGACCTGGCCGGCGCCCAGCAGCAGCTGACGGAGATCGAAAAGCGCACCGGCAAGGGTTCGCGCGAATACGGCATGCTGGCCGAGCAGATCGAGCATTTCATGAGAAGCTGATCGGGTTTCATGGTCTCGAAACGGCCGCGACCAATCGCGGCCGTTTTTGTTCGCTCCATCCCACAGCCACCTTCGCTGACAAAAGAAGGGATGATTTTTGCAAAACCGATTTTTGAGCGTGAAAAGCCCGCAAAGATTGCTATATTCAGGGAAATTGCGGTGAAACGGTTCCGTTAGCCCGAGGCTGCCGGACCGTTTTCTTTTTATACCCAACGACAAGGCTTCCCCCGAAACGCGGGGGCGGCGGCAGGAAAGGTCAGGCACTATGAACAAGGTCCCGATGACAGGCGAGGGGTTCGCGTCATTGAAGGAAGAACTGCGCTGGCGCCAGCAGGAAGAGCGGCCCCGCATCATCGAGGCGATCTCCGAGGCGCGCTCGCATGGCGACCTGTCCGAAAATGCCGAATATCATGCCGCGAAAGAGGCGCAGAGCCTCAATGAGGGCCGCGTCAACGAGCTCGAGGATTATATCGCGCGCGCCGAGGTGATCGACGTCACCAAGCTCAGCGGCGACAAGGTCAAGTTCGGCGCCACCGTGGTGCTGGTCGACGAGGACACCGAGGAGAAGAAGACCTACCAGATCGTCGGCGACCAGGAAGCCGACGTGAAATCGGGCCGCATCTCGATCTCCTCGCCCATCGCCCGTGCGCTCATCGGCAAGGAAGTCGGCGACGCCATCGAGGTCAATGCGCCTGGTGGCGCACGCGGGTACGAGATCGTCCAGGTGCAGTTTATTTAGGACCCTTGATAATTCTACTCTGGCCGCCAACTAGCCCGGTTTTCTGCGCTTCCGGGGCTCAACGTACTTTAAAGTACGCTCCGCTCCGGTTCTCGAAGAACCACGTTATTTGACTCGCCAGAGCGAATTCTGAAAGGTCCTAAGCCGGCGCTTGTAATTTCAGTGCCAACAGTTTCTCCGCCTCAGCCACAACCTCGGTCGGCGTCACGCCCCCGCCGGCGGGCGCCAGCAAAGTCGACGCATAAGGCCCACGCGGCCCGGTCAAGCCCGGCTCCGTCGCCAAAAACACCGCGATCGTCGGCAGGCCGAAAGCGCTGGCGAGATGGGTCAAACCCGTATCGGCGCCGATGACCAGTGTCGAGCGCCCGAGGATGGCCGCGATGTCGGCCAGCGGCGATTTGGGCACCACGACCGTGGATGGCACGGCCTTGGCGATCGCTTCGGCCACCGTCTTCTCACGCTCGTTCGACCAGGTGGTGACCGGCGTCATGCCGCGCTCGACCAGCAGGCGGGCTGTTCCGATCCAGTCCTCGACCGGCCATTTCTTGTCCTCGCGGCTGGTGCCGTGCAGCAGGAAGGCGGTTTTGCCGTCGATGCCGGCCAGACTGCCGGAGGGTGGCACAATGCCGGAGTCGAGGGTCGACAAATCGGGCTGGTAGCCAAGCGCCAACCCGAACAGCCGCCGTGTCCGCTCGATGGCGTGCAGGTCGCGCGGCACGGCGTGGCTGATGTCGTAGAACAGCGTCGCCGAGGGTTCGCGCGCACTCGACCGGTTGAAGCCGGCAATCGGCGCACGTGCCTGGCGCGCCACCAGGGCCGACTTCAGCAGGCCTTGCGCATCGATGACGAGGTCATACCGGCAGGCGCGCAAAGCACGGCGCAAGGCCGCCGCCTCGCGCCAGGTGTTCGTGTCGAAAAGGGTCTTTCGCCAGCGCCTTATCGCCACCGTATGGATGGTGCCGATCGCCGGATGCAGGGCGACGATGCCGGCGAAGGCCTCTTCCACGCACCAGTCGAAACCGATATCGGGCCGTGCGCGGCTGGCATCCTCGAGTGCCGGAAAGGTGTGGATGACATCGCCCATCGACGATGTCTTGACGATCAGCACCTTCATGCCGCGGCCGGAAGTTCCAGCAGCCGGTCGGCCGCCGCGGCGACCTGCCGGACTTCCAATGTCTTCAGGCAGTTGAGGTGACCGAGCGGACAGATTTTCCGGTGGCAGGGCGAGCAGGACAGGCCGAGCCAGACCAGTTCGCGTCGCTCCGCCAGCGGCGGCGTATTTTCAGGCGAGGTCGAGCCATACACGGCAACGATCGGCGTGCCGACGGCGGCCGCGACATGCATCAGCCCGCTATCATTGGAGATCGCGAGCCTTGCCGCCGCGATCAGGTCGATGGCGTCCTCCAGCCGCGTCTGGCCAGCGAGGTCGAAGACACCGGGAGCAAGGGCGGCGATCTCCGCCGTCACGTCGCGATCGTTCTTCGAACCGAACAGGGCGACCTTCAAGCCTTTGCCCATGAATTCGCGGGCAAGGCCGGCATAGCTTTCACTTGGCCAGCGCTTGGCCGGACCAAACTCGGCGCCGGGCATGAGGGCCACGAATTCCCGCTGCGCAAGACCGAAACGGTCGAGCAGGGCGGCCTGGTTTTTTGGATCCACAGTCAGCCGGGGCGCGCGGAAACTGCCGCCCTGGGCGAGCCCGAAATAGGCCTGAGCGGTGCGCCGTTTCACGGCTTCGGGCAATGGCACGATGTCGGTCAGCAGGCCGTAGCGCATTTCCCGAAGGTGGCCGAAACGACGCGGAATGCGGGCAAAGAACGGGATCAGCGCCGACTTCCAGCTGCCCGGCAGGACATAGGCCATGTCGTAGCGGCCGCGCAGCAGGCGGCCGAAGCGGCGGCGATGGGTGAATTCGAGCGCGCCGGGCTGCAGCGGAAAGTCGATCTGCTGGCGGATTTCGGGCATGCGCTTGACCAGTGGTGCGGCCCAGGCGGGCGCCAGCACATCGATCGCGGCGTCGGGATGGCGTTCCTTCAGCGCCGAGAACAGGCACTGCGCCATCACCATATCGCCCACCCAGCGTGGGCCGATCACGAGGATCGTTGGGCTTTCAGCCATTCGACATAGTCTCTGACGCCGGTTTCTACTGTGCGGAATTGCCCGTTATAGCCGGCTGCGCGCAAGCGGGACATATCAGCCTGGGTAAAACTCTGGTAGCTGCCCTTGAGATGGTCGGGGAAGGGGATGAACTCGATCTCGCCCTTGCCCAGCGTGTCGATGACCGTTTCGGCGATGGCGCGGAACGGCTGGGCGTGCCCGGTGCCGCAGTTGAAGATGCCGCTCGCGCCGCGCTTCCACAGCCACAGATTGACGTCGGCGACGTCGCCGACATGGATGAAGTCGCGGCTCTGTTCGCCTGGCCCGAAGCCGTCATGGGCACCGAACAGCTTCGGATTCTCACCGCGCTCGACCTGGTTGAACAGATGGAAGGCGACCGAGGCCATGGCCCCTTTGTGCGCTTCGCGCGGGCCATAGACATTGAAGTAGCGCAGCCCCGCGACCTGCGAATGATCGCTGTCGAACACCGTGCGCCTGACATAGTCGTCGAAGAGTTTCTTGGAATAGGCATAGACGTTGAGCGGCCGCTCGAGCGCAGCCTCCTCGCGAAATTCGGCGCCGCCGCCATAGACCGAAGCGGAGGAGGCGTAGAGGAAAGGCACGCGCAGCGCCTGGCAGGCATGCAGCAGCCGTTTCGAATAGGCGTAATTCACCTCCATCATGAACTTGCCGTTCCACTCGGTGGTGGTCGAACAGGCGCCCTGATGGAACACCGCCTCGATGCGGCCGAGCAAGCCGGCCTCCATGCGGGCCAGGAAATCGTCCTTGTCGAGATAATCTGCTATCGTCAAATCGGCCAAGTTGGCGATCTTGTGACCTTCGGTGAGGTCGTCGACGACCAGGATGTCGTCATGGCCTTCCGCATTGAGCGCGGCGACGATGTTGGAGCCGATCATGCCGGCGCCGCCCGTGACGATGATCATGAAGGCCTCTGCTTGCGTGCGATTCCGGTCCTTATAAGGGAGGCTGGCCGGGCTGTCGACAAAGCAGGTGATTGCGTCACAGTGGCGCCGCAAAGCTGCCGCTTCTGTCGGTTCGCCGCTGGACGGGATCATGAGGGACAAGAAATGCCGTCGACCGAACTGCTGATCGCGTTCTTCGCCACCACGGCGATCTTCGCCTACATTCCGGGTCCCGCCATGCTCTACGCCGCCGCGCAAACGATGGCGCGCGGGCGCTGGTCGGGGCTGACGGCGGCACTCGGCATCCATCTCGGCGGCTATGTGCATGTCTTTGCCGCCGCCGCCGGCTTGTCCGTGCTGTTCCACGCCGTGCCGCCGCTCTACATGGCGGTCAAGCTGGTCGGCGCGCTTTACCTCATTTGGCTCGGCATTTCGCTGTTTCGCAAGCGCGTGGAGGGCGACGTGGCGCTGCCGGCGATCGAGCGCAAATCGGCCCGCCGGGCGTTTTTCGAGAGCATCACCGTCGAGGTGCTCAATCCCAAGACCGCGATCTTCTTCATGGCGTTCCTGCCGCAGTTCATCGATGCCTCGGCGACCTTGCCGGTCTGGCTGCAATTCGTCGTGCTGGGCACGATCGTCAACCTGATGTTCTCCTCGGCCGACATCGTCTGCGTATTCCTGGCCGGCCTCGTGATCGGACGGCTGCGGCGTTCGAGCGGGGCGCAGCGCCTGATGCAGCGGGCCGGCGGCGCGGTACTGGTCGGCCTCGGCGTCCACGTCGCCCTGCAGAAAACCTGATCTGTCCGGGTTTGCCTCTGCCCTGGCGTTGCGCTGTGCCGAATTGCGGTATATCGGCAGGCATGACCGGCCGGCCTCGCAAATCTGGTGTTTCGACCTATCTGAGATCGGCGTTTTCCGCGCGTGGCAGATGACATGATCAAGCACAATCCGCCTTCACCCGAGCCCCTGCACCGCGCCATCGCGCGCTTCGGCGACGTCGCCGTGCTGGTGGCCGGCGACCTCATCCTCGACCGCTTCGTCAATGGCGTCATCGAACGAATCTCGCCGGAAGCGCCGATCCCGGTGCTGCATGGGCGCAGCGAAAGCTCGGCCATGGGTGGCGCCGGCAATGTCGTGGCCAACATCGTCTCGCTTGGCGCGCGCGCCGTTCCGGTCTCGGTGATCGGCACCGATCCCGCCGGCGACAGCCTGGCGCGGATGCTGGGCGAGCTTGGCGCCGATACGGCGGGGCTTGTGCAGCAGCGCGGCCGCATGACCTCGTCGAAGAGCCGCTTCAGCGCGCTCAACCAGCAGGTGCTGCGTTTCGACGAGGAAGAGATCAAGCCGCTCGGCGAGGCCGAACGGGCGGAGCTGATCCGCCGTTTCCGGGATGCGTTGAAACAGGCGGACATTGTCATCCTGTCCGATTACGGCAAGGGCATATTGCTGGACGGCGTCGCCACCGAACTGATTGCCATCTGCCGAGAGGCGGGCAAGCCGGTGCTGGTCGATCCGAAGGGTCGCGACTATGCGCGCTATGCCGGGGCGACCGCCGTCACGCCCAACCGCAAGGAGCTTGGCGAGGCCGTCGGCCATGCGGTGTTCGCCGATGACGAGATCGTCGCGGCGGCACGCGAGCTGATTTCGGCGCACGGCTTCGACTTCGTCGTCGCCACCCGCAGCGAAAAGGGCATGAGCGTGGTCGGCCCCAACGAGGCACGCCACATCGCCACCCAGGCGCGCGAGGTGTTCGACGTCTCAGGCGCCGGCGATACGGTGATCGCGACCTTCGCGCTGGCGCTTGCCGCCGGTGCCGATCCTGTCGCCGCGGCCTCGATCGCCAACGCCGCCGGCGGCGTCGTGGTCGGCAAGCGCGGCACCGCGCGGCTGAGTGTCGAGGAACTCACCGGCGCGCTGTTCCGCTCGCACGGACCGACTGCGCACAAGGACGCCATCCTCGACGTTACTTCGGCCGCGCGCATGGTGGCGGGATGGAAGGCGGAAGGTCTGAGCGTCGGCTTCACCAATGGCTGCTTCGATATCCTGCATGCTGGCCATGTCAGCCTGCTGCACGCGGCGCGCAGCCAGTGCGACCGGCTGGTGCTCGGGTTGAACAGCGATGCCTCCGTGCGGCGGCTGAAAGGTCCGGGCCGCCCGGTCAACGACCAGCATGATCGCGCCTGCGTGCTCGCCGCGCTCGCCTCGGTCGATGCCGTGGTGGTGTTCGAGGAGGATACGCCTTTGGCGCTGATCGAGGCGCTTCTGCCCGACATACTGGTGAAGGGCGCCGACTACACGATCGACACCGTGGTCGGCGCCGATGTGGTGCAGAAGGCGGGCGGCCGCGTCGTGCTGGTCGACCTGGTCGCCGGCAAGAGCACCACTGGCACCATCGGCAAACTACGCGCCGGCAGCGCCACCAACTGAGGGATCTCATGTCCGAATTGAACGATTATCTGGTCCGCTCGGCGGCCGCCATCACCGCCACGGTCGAGCGGGATTTGACCAGCGAGATGGAACGAGCGGTGAGCGCTGTCGTGTCGGCGCTTTCGTCTGGAAAGGCATTGCTGGTCTGCGGCAATGGCGGCTCGGCCAGCGACGCCATCCATATCGCCACTGAACTGGTCGGCCGCTTCCTGAAGGAGCGCAAGGCCTACAATGTGATTGCGCTGCCGGCCAACGCCGGGATGCTGACCGCCTGGGGCAATGATTACGGCTTCGACACGGTGTTTTCGCGCCAGGTCGAAGCGCATGGCGCTGCAGGCGGCGTGCTTTTGGCGATCTCGACCAGCGGCAATTCGCCGAGCATTCTCGCCGCGGCCGAACAGGCGCGCATGATGGATATGACGGTGGTCAGCCTGACCGGAGATACCGGCGGCAAGCTGAAGCCGCTCACCGACATCCTGCTCAACGTACCCTCGACCTCGACGCCGATCATCCAGCAGGGCCATTTGTGCCTCTATCACTATCTGTGCGAGGTGGTCGAAGCGCGCCTGTCGAATGGCTGACAGGATCGGGAAGCCGCACCCATTGACCGAACCGGGCCTGTGGGTGGAGCGGATCGGCGGCCGGGTTTTCCCGGCACGGTCGCCGGCGCTGTTCCTGGACCGCGACGGCACCATCAATGTCGACACGGACTATCCCAGCGATCCGGCCGAGATCGAGCTGAGGCCGCAGATGCTGCCGGCAATCGCCGCCGCCAACCAGGCCGGAATCCCGGTCGTCATGGTCACCAACCAGTCCGGCATCGCGCGCGGCTATTTCGGCTGGAGTGCCTTTGCCGCCGTGAACGGCCGGGTGCTCGATCTGCTGCGCGGGCAGGGCGTGTCCGTCGACATGGTGCTGGCCTGCGCCTATCACGAGGCGGGCGTCGGGCCTCTCGCTGTAGCCGATCATCCGATGCGCAAGCCCAATCCGGGCATGCTGATCGACGCGGGCAGGCGCCTCGATCTTGCCCTCCAGCGCTCCCTGATGGTCGGCGACAAGCTGGCCGATATGCAGGCGGGCCAACGCGCGGGCCTTGCGCAGGGGTGGCTGGTCGATGGTGAGGCGGCACTTCAGCCCGGCTTCGCCATCAGGCGCTTGCATGACAACCACGATCTTGGCGGCCTGCTCGCCGCCATCGACGCGCTCGGATCGTAGGCCCTACGCCCGGTCGTTGCGCTGCGAGGCTTCGTAGAGCTTGGCCTCGGTGGCGAAGGAATAGATCATCACCGACATCGAGTAGACGAAGCCATGGCGGCCGCACAGGAAGTAGCGCTTGGCCAGGTAGAATTTGAGGAAATTGCCGAACGGCGATAGCACCAGCCGCACCAGGCCGGGCTTCTTGCCTTTCTCGACCAGCGTGACCGCCTTGAGGCCGGAATAGGCGTTGGCCCTGGCAAGATCCTCCTCGACCGATATTTCACGGCGATGCAGCAGGACACCGTCTTCGATCGTGTCGGTCTCGCCCGGCACGCGAACGGATTCATGCACCCGCGCGGTGAGATCCATGGTGGCGCCTTCCCTGCGGAAAAGCCTGAGCAGCCTGTTGTGCAGCACCCAGCGATGGGCATAGCCGTAGCCCTTCAGCCAGTCGCGGCGGCGCATGTACCATCCGCTGGCCTTGCCGCCGGCCGCCTGGGTGATGGCCACGATCGACTGCCGCAACCGGTCGTCGACACGCTCGTCGGGGTCGATCGAAAGACACCAGGGCTGGTTGGCGTGGTCGAGCGCGAATTGCCGTTGGCGGGGGAAGCCCGGCCAATCATTGTGCAGCAGCGTTATCGGATAGCCCTTTGCGATATAGCTTTCAATGCATTCGACGGTGCCATCCGTCGAGCCGGAATCAACGATGATGATCTCGGCACAGAAATCGATGCTTTCCAGGCACGGGCCGATCATGTCGGCCTCGTTCACGCAGATGATGAGCGCCGAGACCGGACTTGCAAAACGGGTCATGGTCCCCTTCCCATGGCGGATTATCTCGGAATTCAAGCTGCTCGTGCCATCTGTTCTCAAGCAATTCCGGGCGGAAAACCGTTACACACCCTTCCTGGAATTGCTTGAGAAACCAGTCAAGCGCCCAGTCGAGCAGTGAAGTCCGGCAGAGCCGTTCAGCCTTGCATATCGGCGTCTTTCGAATACCAACGCGGCGCCGATGTGGCGAACGCAAGGAATTCGCCCAGCGCACGGGCGTTCGCCTGGCCTCAGGGGCGTTCGAACGACACCAAACCCTCATCCTTGACGCGGCGGATGGTGAGCGCCGTGCGCACCGTGTCGACGTTCGGCGTCGAGGTCAGTTCCTCGATGACGAAGGTCTGGAAGCTGCCGAGGTCGCTGGCCACGCAATGCAGCAGGAAATCGGACTCGCCCGACACCATCCAGGCATCGCGCACGATCGGCCAGCCGCGCGTGCGCTCGGCGAAAATGCGCAGTTCAGCATCGGCCTGATGATGCAGCCCGACCAGGCAAAAGGCGACGACATCGAGGCCGAGCGCAGGCGCGTTGAGCAGCGCGCGGTAGCCGCGGATGATGCCGGCTTCCTCCAGCCGCTTGACCCGGCGCAGGCAGGGCGGTGCGGAAATGCCGACGCGGTTCGACAGCTCGACATTGGTCATGCGCCCGTCCGACTGAAGCTCGCGCAGGATCTTCCAGTCAATGGCGTCCAGATCGGCCTTGAGGGGCATTGGGGTTCTCGATGATCGGTATGGCGCAAGAATCTTTCGCGATTTTGTAATTAAACGACTTTTGTGGCGAAGCCAGCCCTCGTCGACGCGATTTTAGAGAGGTAACGAAAGCGCTCGTCGCGCGAATATCCGCATGGGCCGAAGCTTTCCGGGGACGACGGTCCGTTCGTCTTGCTGGCGTGGCTGGCAGCCCTTACATTAAGCGCGATATTCCACGTCTTTTTCCAAGGCACACCCGTGTCCGCCCCGCAGAGGCTCCAGATGATCACCAAGCATGCGCCCGTTCTCATCATCGGTTCCGGTCCGGCCGGCTATACGGCGGCGGTCTATGCCGCGCGTGCGATGCTGAAGCCGATGCTCGTCGCCGGCCTGCAGCAGGGCGGCCAGCTGATGATCACCACGGATGTCGAAAACTATCCCGGCTTCGCCGATCCGATCCAGGGGCCGTGGCTGATGGAGCAGATGCTCAAGCAGGCCGAGCATGTCGGCACCGACATCATCAACGACATCATCACCGAGGTCGACCTCAATGTGCGGCCGTTCCGCGCCAAGGGCGATTCCGGCACGACCTATACGGCCGATGCGCTGATCATCGCCACCGGCGCGCAGGCCAAGTGGCTGGGCATTCCGACCGAGCAGGACTTCATGGGCTTCGGCGTTTCCGCCTGCGCCACCTGCGACGGCTTCTTCTATCGCGGCAAGGATGTCGCGGTGGTCGGCGGCGGCAATTCGGCGGTGGAGGAGGCGCTCTATCTGTCCAACCTCGCCAAGAGCGTCACCGTCATCCACAGGCGCTCGGACTTCCGTGCCGAGCGCATCCTGCGTGAGCGGCTGTTGAAGAAGGACAATGTCCGCGTCATCTGGGACACGATCGTCGACGAGATCACCGGGCGCCCCGGCAAGGCACCGCTGCCGCCTTCGGTCGAGGGGCTGAAGCTCAAGCATGCCGTGACCGGTGCCGAGAGCCACCTCAAGGTGGACGGCGTCTTCGTGGCCATCGGCCATGCGCCCGCGGTCGAGCTGTTCGCCGGCAAGCTGAAGCAGAAGCCGAACGGCTATCTGTGGACAGCACCGGATTCGACGCGCACCGACGTGCCTGGCGTCTTCGCCGCCGGCGACGTGACGGACGATATCTACCGGCAGGCGGTGACGGCGGCGGGGCTCGGCTGCATGGCCGCGCTCGAAGCGGAAAAATATCTGGCCGGCATCGAGGTGCATCGCGAGGCAGCGGAATAGGCGGCTCGCAAAACTGTTAGAAAATCGGCTTAGAAGCGCCGTGTAAAAGCCTGATTTTTCATTCAAACGCCAACCGGAACGAGGGGAAATCATGGCGTTGGACTGGGACAAGCTACGCGTGTTTCACGCTGCGGCGGAAGCGGGGTCGTTTACGCATGCGGCCGAGACCCTGCATCTGTCGCAATCGGCGATCTCGAGGCAGGTCAGCGCGCTCGAACACGATGTCGGCGTGCCGCTGTTCAACCGCCATGCACGCGGCCTGGTGCTGACCGAACAGGGCGAGATGCTGTTCCGCACGGCGCATGACGTGCTGATGAAGCTGGAAACCATCAAGTCGCGGCTGACCGAGACCAAGGACCGGCCGTCCGGCGTGCTCAGGGTAACGACGACCGTCGGCCTCGGCGCCGGCTGGCTAACCGAGCGGGTGCAGGAGTTCATCGAACTCTATCCCGAAGTCAGCCTGCAGCTGATCCTCGCCAATGAGGAGCTCGACCTCACCATGCGCCAGGCCGATTGCGCCATCCGGCTGCGCCAGCCGCAACAGCCGGACCTGATCCAGCGCCGCCTGTTCACCGTGCATTTCCATCTCTACGCGGCGCCCTCCTACGTCGCCAAGCACGGCAAGCCGGGCTCGATCGCAGAGTTGAGAAGCCATCGCATCGTCACCTTCGGCCTGCCTGTGCCGTCGCATCTGTCGGAGTTGAACTGGCTGGAGACGGTCGGCGATTTCGAGAGCGGCCAGCGCGTGCCGTCGCTGCAGATCAACGACATCCTGTCGATCAAACGCGCCGTGCAGGGCGGCGCCGGCATCGCCATGTTGCCGGACTATGTCATCAGCAAGGATTCCGGCCTGGTGCAGCTGCTGCCGGAAACCGAGGTGCCGTCCTTCGACACCTATTTCGCTTATCCCGACGCGATGAAGAACCAGGCCAAGCTGCACGTGTTCCGCGACTTCATCATCGCCAAGGCCAGAAGCTGGTCCTTCTGATCCAAGGTCAGAGCCTATTCTTTCCAAGGTGTAATCCGCGGCAGCCAGCCCGGTACGTTGCGGCGGTAGGCTTCGTATTCGGCGCCATAGCGGCTGGCGAGCGTCGGCTCCTCATAGAGCCTGACGAAGGTCACCATGGCGGCCGCCGCAATTGCCGCGTAGGCGGCGATCGACCAGCTTGAGAACAGCAGCGCTTGGCCGAGAATGATCGACAGCACGGCGACATACATCGGATTGCGGACATGGCGGTAGATGCCGCCGATCACCAGCCTTTCGGTCGGTGCGACAGGGGCGGGCGTGCCCAGCCCCTCCGGTGCGAAGCGGGCGAAGGCATGCAGCAGCACGGCGGCGGCGGCGGCGATGAGCACGCCGCCGGCGAAGACAAGGCCGGGATGGGGCGACCATGGCAGGCCCCAGCGAGCGCTGAGCAGCCAGGGAATCAGCCCGGCGACCACGCCGGGGGCCGCAATCAGGAAAATGCCGCTGCCGGCAATCGCCGAAAACCTACGCATTGGTTGATCTCCGCTTGACTGCCTTTGAATTAAACCGCTGCTGCCTCATTCCACATCATCAGTGTTTTTCGGCATTTGGGGAGCAGAATCGGCCGGCATCGGCGTTTTCGAGACGACAATGACCCGAAAGCGAGCTTCATTTTCACGATTCTGCTGGTCCTATTGGCTTCTGGAACGGGTTGGACCACAGCCTGTGCCTTTTTGCATGCGTGTGTTGCAAAATAGATGCTTGTTTCTTGGGCATGATGAGCACATATATAGATCATCTCCTGGGCGCGTTCTCCTCCCATTAGCGCCCTCGAGTGTTCCCCTCTGGAGGTTAGCCTCAACAGGCACTTCCAATCAAACTCAGCCGGATCTTCATTGATCCGGCTTTTTTGTTGCCTGCATGCCAATGGGATGGCTGAAAAGTTCACCAGAATTGCCGCGTAACAGTGTCATGTAACCTCTGGTAACATGACAAGGACACCCCTCATCTGCTAAATGGATCATAGGACGCGGTGTGGTTCGGACGGGAGATGGGGGCATCACTCGGACGACCCGGGCTCAGGCGGCTACCGCGTCCGAACCTTTTCGCGCCGAAGCGCGGCGATCTTGCACGCGGCGGACCTGCCGTTTTTCCTCCCAAGAAAACGGTCCGCAAAACAAAACGGCGTCCGGCCCCCCGGGCGTCGTTTTTGGTTTGTGCCCCCTCGATCCTTCGAAGGGAGCGCTTCACATGCATTCCAAATCGGCCACCGGGCGAAATCAGGCGGCCTTGCCGTTGGCGTTCATCGCCTCGTCGGCGAGACGGCCAGTCAGCTCGGCCATGTGGTCGAAGGCGGCCCGGTAGCTGGCAACGCCTGAAGTGGCCGACCGCAGCTCGATGATCAGATCACCGATCTCGGCCTGCGGCATGGTCGCCTCGACGACATCCCATCCCGGCCAGTCGGGCCGCGCGTCATAGCCGAGGATCTGGCCGCGCCGTTGCGGGATCAGCGCGATGATCTTCGACGTCGCGTCCGACGGCGTGACGATCTCGACCTTCATCACCGGCTCCAGAAGCACCGGCGAGCAGGCGGCCATGCCCTCCTTCATGGCGAGCTTGGCGGCCATCTGGAAGGCCATGTCGGAGGAATCGACCGCATGGTACGAGCCGTCCGACAGGTTGACCGCGACGTCGACAACGGGGAAGCCGAGCGGGCCGGACTTGAGGTAATCGCGTATGCCTGTTTCAACCGACTGGATGTAGGTCTTGGGCACGACGCCCCCGGTGATGGTGTCGGTGAACTGGAAGCCGGAGCCGCGCGGCAGCGGCTTGATCTCGATCACCACATCGCCGAACTGGCCGTGGCCGCCCGACTGTTTCTTGTGGCGGCCGCGCTGCTGCACCGGTTTGCGGATCGTCTCGCGATAGGGCACCGCCGGCGCATGGCCCTCGACCGGTATCTGGTTTTTGCCCTCCAGCCGCTCGCGCACGACGCGCAGATGCATCTCGCCATGGCCTGACAGCACGGTCTCGGCCGAGTCCTGGTTGTGGTGCAGGCTGAGCGAGGGATCTTCCTCGGCCAGGCGCTGGATGGCGGCCGACATCTTGACCTCGTCCTTGCGCTCCTTGGGGCGCAGCGCGAAGGCGAAGACCGGCTGCGGCGGCTCGACATCGAAGAGCTGTTTGGCCCCGCCCTTGGCCGAAGTCAGCGTCTGGCCGGTCTTGACCGCGTCCAGCTTGCCGAGCGCCACGGTATCGCCGGTCCTGGCGGCGGTCAGCTTGACCTGGTCCTTGCCCAGCATCCTGTAGATGCCGGAAACCTTGGCGGTGTCGCCGCCGGGCAGCCATAGTTCCGAGCTGTCGGCGACCTGGCCGGACAGGATGCGCGACACCGACAGCTTGCCGCCATGCGGCGTGTGGATGGTCTTCATCACCTGGACCACCGCCGCGTTGCCCTCCGGGGCGCCGAGCCGCTTGCGGGTCGCCTCGATGTCGGGCGCGTCGTGGCGGATCGTCTTCAACAGGCGCAGCACGCCATTGCCTTTCTCGGCGGTGCCGATCAGCACCGGCGTCACCGCGCCGTCGCGCAGATCGGCGGCGAGATCGTCGAAGATCGCGTCCTTGGGCGGTTCGATCTCTTCCAGCAACTGCTCCATCAGCTGATCGTCATGGTCGGCCAGCGTCTCCAGCATGGAGAAGCGGGCCTCCAGTTCGCGAGCCTTGTCGTCGCCGGGTATCTGAGCCACCTCGCTCTCGGCATATTCGCGGTAGATGTAGGCGCGCTCCAGCGCCAGATCGATCGAGCCGATGACGACGCCGTCCTTGCGCAGCGGGATCTGGCGCAGAAGCAGCGGCGCCGCACTTGTCGGCTGCAGCATCTTCAGCGTGTCGCGCACGCCCGCGATCGCCTTGTCGACCTTGTTGAGGAACAGGATGCGCGGCACGCCGAGATCGTCGAGCTTGCGCATGATGAGCTGCAAAGCGGGGATCTTCTTTTCGTCGGCCTCGGCCACGACCACCGCGACATCGCAGGCGGCCAGCACCGGTTCGGCCTCGAAGGAGAATTCGATCGACCCGGGGCAGTCGATGAAGGTGAACTGTTCGTCCATGAATTCGGTGGTGGCGATTGACGCCTCGACGCTCATGGCGTGGGCGCGGGCTTCGGGCGAATGATCTGAAACGGTATTGCCAGAGGAAACCGGGTTCTGGCGGGGAATGGCGCCGGTACGGGCCAATATGGCTTCGAGAAGTGTCGTCTTACCGCTTGCGAAGGGACCGACTATGGCAATGCATTTCGGTCCCGTGCGTCGTCCTCCGGCGCGATTACCCATGGCTGACCTCCACTCAGGCGTTTTTCCTGGGGACCGACTGGCATTCATGGTTCAGGCCAAGGTCAATCGGTCCTGAGCGGCGGCCGGCCTGTTCGACCGTCGCGGGTGGGTCTGTTTCGACCTGCCCGCGATTATCGTCCCACTTGTTTGCCGGGAGGGCAAGGAAAATAGGAGGCCGGCGGGGCTGGCCGGCTCAGGCGCCGAGCGCGAGCGGTTCGACCGAGCGGCCGGCAAGCAGCGCGGCGGTCCCATGCGGGCAAGGTTCGTGGTCAAGAAAAAATCAGGCCTTCGTCCGAGCGAGGCGACCCGGCCGGTTGCGTCCGGGCCAATCCGGGCCGAGAATGCATTGACTTCAAGGGACCGGCGTCTCGCCAGCTCCCACCAGCTCCAGGGACAGACGATGAAGATCATAGCTTGCGGCAGCGTGCCGACCATCATAGCGCCGGACAAATACTTCACCGGCCGGGTTCTGCAGACGCCGATCATCGAGACGGAGGCGCCGGCGCGGCTCAGGGCCACGCTGGTCAGTTTCGAGCCCGGCGCGCGCACCCACTGGCACACGCATCCGCTTGGCCAGACGCTTTATGTGACCGCTGGCGCCGGCCTGGCCCAGACATGGGATGGACCAATCCAGGAAATCAGGGCCGGTGACGTCATCTCATTCGCGCCTGGCGAGAAGCATTGGCATGGCGCGGCACCGAAATCGGCGATGACGCACATCGCCATGCAGGAGGCGCTCGACGGCATCCATGCCGATTGGCTGGAAGCGGTGACGCCGACGCAATATGGCGGCTGAGTGCTGAGTCTGGATTGACAAAACCCGGCGGTAACGCCTGAAAGCGGTGACGCCGGGTTTGTTTCGGACTTACCTGATCAGGTCAGCGATGCCGTGAAGCGCTGGATGCGGGTGCAGGCTTCCTCCAGCAGCGTCTCCGAGGTGGCGTAGGAGATACGGAAGTTGGGGCCGAGGCCGAAGGCCGAGCCGAACACCACCGCGACGCCCTCTGCCTCGAGCAGTTCCGAGCAGAAGGTCTCATCGGTGTCGATCACCTTGCCGGCCTTTGTCTTCCTGCCGATCAGCTGGGCGCAGGACGGATAGACATAGAAAGCGCCTTCCGGTGACGGGCAAGTGATGCCGCGCGCCTGGTTGAGCATCGATACGACGAGGTCGCGCCTGCCTTGAAAGATCGCCTTGTTCTTGGCGATGAAGTCCTGCGGGCCGTTGAGCGCCTCGACGGAAGCCCATTGCGCGATGGTGCAGGCGCCAGAGGTCTGCTGGCCCTGGATCATGTCCATCGCCTTGATCAACTGGACGGGACCGGCGGCATAGCCGATACGCCAGCCGGTCATCGCATAGGCTTTCGACACACCGTTCATGGTCAGCGTGCGCTCGTAGAGCCTGGGCTCAACCTCGGCGATGGTCTTGAAGACGAAGTCGCCATAGGTCAGGTGCTCATACATGTCGTCGGTCAGCGTCCAGACCTGCGGATGCTTCAACAGCACATCGGCCAGCGCGCGCAATTCGGCCTCCGTATAGGCCGCGCCCGACGGGTTCGACGGCGAGTTCATCAAGAGCCATTTGGTCTTCGGCGTGATCGCCTTTTCCAGCACCGCGGGGGTCAGCTTGAAGCCGTTGTCGATCGAGGTGTCGGCAAACACCGACGTGCCGCCGCAGATCGCCACCATTTCGGGATAGCTGACCCAGTAGGGGCGAGGGATGATGACCTCGTCGCCGGGGTTCAGCGTCGCCATGAAGGCGTTGAACAGGATCTGCTTGCCGCCGGTGCCGACGATGGTCTGCTCGGGCCTGTAGTCGAGATTGTTCTCGCGCTTGAACTTTTTCGCGATCGCCTCGCGCAGCGGCACGATGCCCGAAACCGGCGGATATTTGGTCTCGCCACGGCGAATGGCCTCGATCGCCGCATTCTTGATGTTGTCGGGCGTGTCGAAATCAGGCTCGCCGGCGCCAAGGCCAATGATGTCCCTGCCGGCATTTTTCAGCTCGCGGGCTTTCTGCGTCACCGCGATGGTGGCGGAAGGCTTAACGCGGGAAAGGGTGTCGGCAAGAAAGGCCATGACCGTTTGTCTCTCCAAAGGATCGGCGCGGCTAGGAGCGGCCGCGGCGCTTCTCATGTCGCAACATTCCCGTCAGTGCAAGCCTTGTCGGCTGGGCCAGGTGGGACGGCGCGGTCAATGAGGCGTGATCGGCAACAATAAATTCATTAACGGGCGGTAGAGGCTTGCATGGCAGGATCGCCGTTCAATTCCGCCTGGTCGCGGAGCGAGGAACCCTTGTCACGCAGCCTCGGACTTGCCCATATCATCCGTCATGAAGACGGCACCTCGAGCGGTGTCTGGGGCATTTATACGCTGCAAAGTGCCTTCCAGCCGATCTTTGCCTTCAACGAGGGCAAGTTGGCGGTCGCCGCCTTCGAAGGGCTGATCCGCCCATTTCGCGACGGCGAGCCGCAATCGCCGATGACCTTCTTCTCGACTTGTCCGGCGGCCGACCGCCTGCATGTCGAAGCGCTGACCAGGACACTGCATCTGCTCAATGCCGGCGCCTGCCTGCCGCGGGAGATATCGATCTTCATCAATTTCGATCCCTCGGTGTTCACCGAGCGATCGATCGTCGACCACGCCTTGCGTGACATGCGGCTGGTACTGCACGAGGCCGGTATCGATCCGGGCCGCGTCGTTTGCGAGGTGACGGAGCAGAGATCGGCATCGCAGGAGGCCCTGCACGGCTTCGTCGCCGCGCTCAGAGCCAACGGCTTCCGGATCGCGGTCGACGACTATGGCGCCGACGATTCCGACATCACCCGCGTCAAGGAGCTGAGCCCTGACATCGTCAAGTTCGATGCGCACTGGATCACGCAACTGATGGAATCGGGCGCTGGTTTCGCGCTGCTGACGTCCATGGTGAGGAGCTTCGAGGACCAGGGCATCCGCACCGTGTTCGAGGGTATCGAGGAAGGTTGGCAACTGGAGCTGGCCGAGCGATCGGGCGCCTCGATGGTCCAGGGTTACGTGCTGGCCCGTCCCGAACTGGCGCCGACGAGTTTCCGCGCTTTCGCAAAGAGCAGTCCGGAACCTGCCCCCGCCGCAAGTCATGCGTCCGCTCCCGTCACCGTAACGCCGCGCAAGGGGCGGCCCGCAAAAGCCTTCGGACGCAGGGTATCGCCATGAACGCCGAGCGGCGGCGCGCCATGGGCGATGCGATCTTCGCCGACGAGATCGGCATCGAATATGGCGTCCATGGCGACTTCCGCCTGCGCAGCGCCTATCAGCCGATCTACGCCCCGCGCGGCAGCAGCTTGCACCCGGTGGCCGTCGAAGGCCTGATCGAGCCGCACCGCGCCGGCCGGCCGGGGTCGCCACGGATGTTCTTCGACAGTATCGCGGCTTCGGACCGGCTGTTCGTCGAAACCATGTGCCGCGTGCTGCATCTCAGGAATTTCCACAATATCGGCGTCGAGGGGCTCGACCTGTTCTTCAACTACAATCCACTGGTCAACGCCCATGCTGGACGGGCGCTGGCCGAGATCCGGCTGATGAGCCGGCATCTCGACGAACTCGGCCTGGCGCCCGCCATGCTGGTCTGTGAAATCACCGAACAGGCGGCGGACGATGCGCTGCTGGCAAGGCTGGTGCGTGAAATGCGACGCGACGGCATCCGCATCGCCATCGATGATTTCGGGACCGGCCACTCGACCGAGGAGCGGGTGAGCCTGCTTCAGCCCGACATCGTCAAGATCGATGGCGGCTGGTTCGCGGAATTCTGCCGCCACGCCGCCGCGGAACGCTTCTTCCGCCCGCTGGTGTCCAGCCTGCACGACCGCGGCGCCAAGGTCTTGGTCGAGGGCATCGAGCAGCCCACCCACCTGCGTGTCGCGCTCGAAGGTGGGGTCGATTTGCTGCAGGGTTTTCTTCTCGGGCGTCCCGCGCTTGCCGGCACCATCTTCAACGAAGAGCCGCTTGCGGTCGATGCGCTGCTGGGCTTCGACAACAAGGTCGTGCCGTTGCATAAGCGGCGTTGATGGTCGCGCCAAAAGAAATCACTGGTTGAGGATGGCGCCGCTGCGATAATCCGCACGCAGAAGCAGCGCTCCGGGGAACCACAATGATACTCTACAGCATGATCGACAGCGGCAATTGCTACAAGCCGCGGCTGCTGATGGCCAAGCTCGGCCTCGCCTTCACCACTGTCGAGGTGAGTTCGCATACCGGCGATACGCGCAAAGCCGACTTCGTCGCCAAGAACCCGAACGCCATGGTGCCGCTGCTGGAATTGGACGACGGCCGGCGGCTGGCAGAATCCAACGCCATCCTGCTCTATCTCGCCGAAGGCACGCGCCTGCTGCCGACGGACAAATACGAGCGTGGGCTCGCCTATCAATGGCTGTTCTTCGAGCAGTACAGCCACGAGCCCTATATCGCGGTGCGCAAGGCGCTGCTGACCTTTCCCGAACGCGCCGCCGATGCCACGCCCGAGCGGCTGGCGGTGACGCTGGAGCGCGGCAACAAGGCGCTTGGCGTCATGAACACATATCTGGAAAACAACGCCTTCTTCGCCGGTGCGTTCAGCATCGCCGACATCGCGCTTTATGCCTACACACACACGGCGGAGCAGGGCGGCTTCCAGCTCGACGCCTATCCCGCGGTGGCCGCCTGGCTCGGCCGCGTGGAGGCGGACGCGGGGCATGTGCCGATCGAGTGGGTGCCCTCAACTACTTGAGAAGGCGGTGTCTGCCTTCGCGTGAATTGCCGAGGATAATTTGCCATATGCCTCCCAGAAAGAGGGAGCGGCAAAGTGATTCAAAGGGGCCGGGTCCGACCGGCGCGATGATCGGCCAAAGCTTGTGCGGCAAGCTTGTCCAGCCGGCCTGTCTTGGCATCAGCTTCAATCTGCTTGTCCCATTGAGCGGCCCGCGGCGCCTCAAACCAGGCGGCAAACGCCTTCAGTTCTTCCGGGCTCAACTCGGCGATGGATTTTTCGATTTGTTCAAGCTTCGTCATGACGGAAAGGTACCGCCATTGGGCCTATAGTGCCACCGTCCGCGCCGTTGGGCGCGATCTGGCATCCAAAATCCAGACAAATAAAAAGGCGGGATGAATCCCGCCTTCCCATTTCGGTAGCCTGATCGGGAGCGTCCGGTCCGGGCTGGCAGCTATCTGCTGTTCCAGCTTGTCGGGTCTTTCCACTCCGGCGCGCTTCTCGCGCGACCGTCAGTACATCCGTGACTTGCCGCGCGCCCCGAACTCTCGTCCGGCGCGCGCCATTTTCAAAATCAGGCTGCCTTGCTCAGAGAACCAGCGGACGACTTGCCAGTGCGGCGGTCCTGCTCGATCTCGAAGTTGATCTTCTGGCCTTCGACCAGGGTCGACAGTCCAGCGCGCTCGACAGCCGAGATGTGGACGAAAACGTCCGCGCCGCCGCTGTCAGGCTGGATGAAGCCGAAACCCTTGGTGGCATTGAACCACTTGACCGTTCCAGTTGCCATATAAATAGTCCTTCACATTTGCTTTGGTATGACCAGACCGAAGTCCAGCCGGTGTGCATCGAGATTTTGGAGATAGACGTCAGCAAACGCGAAGATCGCGAGGCCCGGATCGATCGGCCGAAATATCAATGGGGCTGATATAGGCTGCTTTCGCACAAAAAACAAGACTGCGTGAAAAAGCCGTGATCGGGGCCGCCCAACGGCCGCCCCAATCTGGTGAAACCGTGGCGCAAGATCGCGCCGTCTCCGGGCGGCGGATCGAGGGGAGGGGACATGAAAACCATCCTGCTTGCCGCCTGCCTCACGCTGGTGGCGGCCAAGGCGCAGGCGATCTCGCGCTACGAGCCGATGCGTCTGAGCTGCGGCAAGGTTCAGTCGACGATCACGCGCCAAGGTGCGGTCATCCTGCGTTATCAGTCGACGCGGGTACCGGGGCTGCCGCTCTACGACCGCTATGTGCAGAGCCAGCAGTTCTGCACCATGGGCGAGGTGAGGACGCGCGCCTACGTGCTGACCGCCGACACCAAGTCCTGCCCGGTCTATATCTGCAAGCGGCCGGACAGTGAGCGTTTCAGGCACCGGTTCATCCGGCGCCATTAGGGTGTATCGATATTCAGGTGATGCCGGCCTGCAAACCGTGGCTTCCTGCGCTTCCGGTGCTCACACTGGAAGCGGCTACTGCTCTCAAAACCCGAAGGACACCTGCATCGGCGGCGGCGGGCCGACGCGCACGCCTTCCATGGCCAGCATCTTTTCCTTGGTGACCGAGCCGCCGGGCGCCGAGAAGCCGCCGATCTTGCCGCCGGCGGCCAGGATGCGGTGGCACGGGATGACCAGCGGCACCGGATTGGCGCCAAGGGCCGCCCCGGTTTCGCGTGGCAGGCCGGCATGGCCGGCGCGCTTGGCGAGTTCGCCATAGGTGGTGGTTTCGCCATAGCTGAGTTTTCGTGCCGCGTCGTAGATGGCGAGGCGGAAGTCGTCGATGCCGTCGAGATCGACGGGAAAGCCGGTGAAATCGACGTCCCCGCCCGCGGCATAAGCCTTGATCGAGGCGATCAGCTCGACCACCCACGACGGCTGGGCCGTGGAGGCAGAAACGCCGGGGTGGCGCATCAGCCGCCGCTCCACCGCTTCGCGGCTGCGTTCGGGCAGGCAGAGCCGGATCAGGCCCTTTTCGCTCCAGGCGATGCCCATGAAACCGATCACTGTTTCTAACACTGCGTGGCCAGCCGTGATCGAAGATGCCGTTTTCATGCTGCGTTCCTTTCCGCAAAGCGGCGGAATCCGGGATTCCCGCCGGTACATATCAGGAACAATATGGCATCGCTGCCTGCGTCCCGCCACCCGAAAACCACCAGATGGCCCCGATTGCTACCCAAGAATCGCTGGTGTAAGGGAAATCTTAATAACCCGACAAACCGGACTCCGAGCGCGGCTTGCCAGCAAAACAAACCCTTATCGCCATCGGCGTGATCGTGGCGGCAGCCGGCATGAGCGGCTGCACCTCGACCTCGCAGATGAAGGCCGCGCCGTCCCTGACCGAAACCGCGACCACGGCAGGCAACGATGCCGGCTTCACCGTGCCGCTGCCGGACACGGTTTCGGTGCTGCCGCAATCCTCCGGAATCACATCGGTCCAGACCGCTGAGTTGACCCCGAGCCCGGCTACGCCGGCACTCGATTCCGCCGTCCAGCCGGCCGCGGCGACCGCCGCCTTTGCCGGGGTGACCCCAACCTCGCCGGCCATGCCCGCGGTGATGGCCGCCAGTGCCTGGCAGGCGCCTCCGCCGTCCAAGGCCGGCCAGCCGATCGAGACGGCCGGGACCTACACGACCGCCGGGCTTGTCGTGCCGGCGGTTGCCAAGGGCGGCCAGAAAATGCCCGGCGTGCAGCAGGTAGCCTATGTCGTGCCGCAGAACCCGGCCGCACTGGTGCAGTTCCCTTCGGCGCCCGTCGAGCCGGAGCAGCATGCGACCGGCATGCGCGGCGACGTCGACCGGCTGATCGTCAAATACGCCGCCTTCTACCAGGTGCCGGTGGATCTGGTGCGCCATGTCGTCAACCGCGAAAGCACCTTCAATCCCAAGGCCTACAATAACGGCCATTGGGGGCTGATGCAGATCAAGCACGCGACGGCGCGCGGCATGGGCTATGACGGGCCGGCCAAGGGCCTGTTCGACGCCGAGACCAACCTCAAATACGCGGTCAAATATCTGCGCGGCGCCTGGCTGGTATCGAACGGCAACGCCAAGAAAGCCGACTGGCTCTACCAGACCGGCTATTATTTCGACGCCAAGCGCAAGGGCCTGCTCGAGGCGACCGGCCTCGGTGTCGACCGCAGGCGCGGGCGTCTTCAGCCCGACGCCTGAGCGCGATGCCCGAACCGCGCCCGCCGGCTCCAAACGACATCCGGCTGCGCAAGATCCTCGATGAGACGCTGGTTGCGCCGCACTGGCCGGACGGCTTTGCCATGCGCTGCTTCGGACATGGCGACGCTCTGCCCCTGCATGCGTTGCTGGGCGAAGTGTTCGACGATGGCACCGACGGCCCCTTCGACGAATGGTGGCCGCGCATTTCCGAAGACCCCGAATTCGACCCGGCGTTGTGTTTCCTCGTCATCGATGCCAAGGGCCGGCTGGCGGCTGCCGCACTGTGCTGGAGCTCGGCGTTCGTCAAGGACTTGGCCGTTCATCCCGAGGCGCGCGGCAGAGGGGTCGGCGAGGCGCTGATGTGGCACGCCTTCGCCATTTTTCGCGACCGGGGTGCCGCCCATGTCGACCTCAAGACCAATACGCTCGAGAACGCCGCCGCCGTGCGGCTCTACGAGCGGCTGGGCATGAGGCCCGTCGCCTGGGAAGGCTGACCAGCGACGCTGATCGGTGCCGTCATCGCCACCGGGGATGGCCCGTTCGGGAACCCAAAGCGCTGCTCCGCATTCAATGAACGGTGGGGTCTGACCGGCTGCTGGTGCTGTGCGCCGCCGGCTGCCAAGGGAGATCCACCGATGAAGGTTTTCCACGCATTGCTGGCGTTGAGCGTCGCTGCCGTTCTCGCGGTAGGTTCGGCGCGCGCGGTCGAGCTGTCGATCGTGTCGGGCGACACCGGCAACGGCATCAAGGTGCTGCGCGAGATCCTCGACCGCTATGAGAAAGAAAGCGGCAACAAGGTCACCATCGTCGCCATGCCGTCGTCCGGGACCGACCAGTTCGGCCAGTACAGGCTGTGGCTCGCCGCGGGCAATAGCGATGTCGACGTCTACCAGACCGATGTCATCTGGGCGCCGCAGCTCGCCAGCCAGTTTGTCGACCTGACCGAGGCGACCAGGGATGTCGTGGCCAAGCATTTCCCGTCGATCATCCAGTCGCAGACCGTCGACGGCAGGTTGGTCGCGCTGCCGATCTTCACCGATGCGCCGGCGCTCTACTACCGCAAGGATCTGCTCGACAAATACGGCGCCAAGGTGCCGGCCACCTGGAAGGAGCTGGGCGACACCGCCAGGCTGGTGATGGACAAGGAGCGCGCCTCGGGCAACAGGGATATTTGGGGCTTCGTCTTCCAAGGCAACGCCTATGAGGGGCTGACTTGCGATGCGTTCGAATGGGTGGTCTCGAACGGTGGCGGCCATATCGTCGAGCCGGATGGCGCCATCTCCATCAACAACACCCAGGCTGCGGCCGCGCTCGACATGGCCAAGGCCTGGATCGGCACCATCGCGCCGCCGGGCGTGCTCGCCTACCAGGAAGAGGAATCGCGCGGCGTTTGGCAGACCGGCAATGCGGTCTTCATGCGCAACTGGCCCTATGCCTATGCGCTGGGCAACAGCCAGGGGTCACCGATCAAGGGCAAATTCGACGTCGCGCCGCTGCCGGCCGGGACGGGCGAGGGCGCCCGGCCGGCGGCGACGCTCGGCGGCTGGAACCTTGCGGTCTCGAAATATTCCAGGCACCCGGATGCGGCGATCGAACTGGTCAAGTTCATCGCGTCGCCGGCAATGCAGAAATACCGCACGCTCAAGACAGCCAACCTGCCGACCATCCAGGCGCTCTATGACGATGCCGACATCGCCAGGCAACAGCCGATCATTCCACACTGGAAAGAGGTCTTCCTCAATGCCGGGCCGCGGCCCTCGGCGGTGACCAGGAACAAGTACAACGAGGCGTCGAGCCAGTTCTGGAACGCCGTGCACAAGACCTTGTCCGGCGAGGGCAGCGCCGCCGACAACCTGGCCGACCTCGAAGCGACGCTGACCCGGCTGAAAGGCAAGGGCTGGTGAGCGCGCGACCGGCCGCCGACCGGCGCCCAGGCTCGCGGCTGATGCGCCAGCGCGTGCGCTCGGCATGGCTGTTCCTGGCGCCGATGCTTCTGGTGCTCGCCGCCGCCGCCGGCTGGCCGCTTGCGCGCACGGTCTATTTCAGCTTCACCGACGCCTCGCTGTCCAATCTCGACGCCCGCCAATGGGTCGGCTTCGCCAATTATGTCTCGGTGCTGCGCATGCCGAGTGGCAGGGTCATCTACGACGGGCTGCTTCTCGATCCGGTCTGGTGGGGCGCCGTGTGGAACACCGTGCGCTTCGCGGTGGTTTCGGTGACCTGCGAGACGATCCTCGGCATGGTCGTCGCCCTGGTGCTCAACGCCGAATTCCCAGGGCGCGGCATCGTCAGGGCGGCGATCCTCATCCCCTGGGCGATCCCGACCATCGTTTCGGCCAAGATGTGGCAGTGGATGCTGAACGACCAGTTCGGCATCATCAATGTCGTGCTGATCAATCTCGGGCTGATCGACCACAAGATCGCCTGGACCGCCAGCGCCGACACGGCGATGGCGGCCGTGCTGATCGTCGACATCTGGAAGACGACGCCTTTCATGGCGCTGCTGATCCTGGCCGCGCTGCAGATGCTGCCGCGCGAGATCATCGAGGTCGCCAGGCTCGACGGCGCCAATCCCTGGCAGATCTTCTGGCGGGTGACCTTGCCGCTGATCCGCCCGGCGGTGATGGTGGCGGTGATCTTCCGGGCGCTCGATGCGCTGCGCATCTTCGACCTGATCTATGTGCTGACGCCCAACAACGCGCACACCAAGTCGATGTCGGTGTTCGCCCGCGAGAACCTGTTCGAGTTCGACAAGTTCGCCTATGGCTCGGCCGCCTCGACCCTGCTCTTCCTCATCCTCGCTCTGCTCACCATCCTCACCATCCGCATCGGCCGGATAAGCCTGGAAGGAGGCCGCTGAGATGTGGCTCCTGAAGCGCGCGGCCTTCTATCTGCTGATCGGAGCGATCGTGCTCATCGCGGTGTTCCCGTTCTACTATGCCGCCGTCACCAGCCTGAAATCGGGGACCGCGCTGTTCCAGGCCGATCCGTGGCCGAAGGCACCCAGCCTCGGCAATTATCGCAACGTGCTGGCCGAAGGCGCCTTCGTGCACAACCTCCTGAATTCACTGGTCGTCTCGGGCGCGGTGGTGGCGCTCTCGCTGTTTCTCGGCGTCACCGCCGCCTACGCGCTGGCGCGTATCCGTTTTCGCGGCCGCTCGGCATTGCTGTTCGCCATCCTGTCGGTGTCCATGTTCCCGCAGGTGGCGGTGCTGGCCGGGCTGTTCGAGCTGGTGCGGATGTTCGGCCTCTACAATTCGCTGTTCGCGCTGATCTTCTCCTACATGATCTTCACCCTGCCGTTCACCGTCTGGGTGCTCACCGCTTTCGTGCGCGACCTGCCGCTCGAGGTCGAGGAGGCGGCGATCCTCGATGGCGCGACGCCGTGGATCATCATCACGCGCATCTTCCTGCCGCTGATGTGGCCGGCGCTGGCGACCACCGGACTGCTGGCCTTCATCGGCGCGTGGAACGAGTTCCTGTTTGCCCTGACCTTCACCTCCAACGATGCGCGGCGGACCGTGCCGGTGGCGATCGCGCTGCTCTCCGGCAATTCGCAGTTCGAAATCCCCTGGGGCAACATCATGGCCGCCTCGGTGATCGTCACCGTGCCGCTGGTGGTGCTGGTGCTGATCTTCCAGCGCAAGATCGTGTCCGGCCTGACCGCCGGTGGGGTCAAGGGGTGACGGGGGCGGTCGGAAAGCCGTTTCATGCTTTTCCCAAAGTTACGCCGGATTCCGGCGCGTAAAAAATGTCGGACCCGATCGCGGCGAAACGTCCTTGGGTCGTAGAGCACCCTGCCGGGACGCCGGCGCGACGACTTGAAGGAGCCGATCATGATCACCTTTCCCAACGAATCCGCCAAATACCGCACCGCGCGCGAAAAGCTGCTGAAGAAGGAAATCGAGCTGCGCCGCGCCATGGAAGCCGTGGCCGAGGCGCGCCGGGCGCTGCCGCCAGGCGGGCTGGTGCCGCAGGACTATGTGTTCGATGGGCTGGATATGTCAGGCAAGACCGCGAAGATAAAACTCTCGGAGTTGTTCGCGCCCGGCAAGGACACGCTGATCCTCTACCAGATGATGTTCCCGCGCCATCCGCAGGAGACGCGCGACGTGGCGACCAGCGGCGGCACGGCGAAGCTCGCCCGGCCCGACCAGCCATGCCCGTCCTGCACCGCGCTGCTCGACCAGTTCGACGGCGCGGTTGGCCATCTCGAAGCCGCCGGCTTCAACTTCGCCGTCGTGGCCAAGACGGCGCTCGAAAACCTCGTCACGCTCGGCCGCGATCGCGGCTG
This sequence comes from Mesorhizobium salmacidum (SeqCode), assembly GCF_037179605.1. Lineage (NCBI taxonomy): Bacteria > Pseudomonadati > Pseudomonadota > Alphaproteobacteria > Hyphomicrobiales > Phyllobacteriaceae > Mesorhizobium > Mesorhizobium salmacidum (SeqCode). The sequence continues at coordinate 115,400 of NZ_JAPYKS010000018.1, read as the reverse complement.
GCGCAACATGCGGCTGGTGTCGTCGGCCAACAACAGCTTCAAGCGCGACTACAACGCCGAGGATGCCGACGGTGCGCAGATCCCGCTGCTGTCGGTGTTCCACCGCGACGGTGACGGCATCAGGCATTTCTGGTCGTCCGAACTCGGCTTCGCGCCTACGGAGCCCGGCCAGGACCCGCGCGCCATCGGCACCTGCGAGATACTGTGGAACCTGATGGATTTCACGCCGGAGGGCAGGCCGAACTGGCACGAGCAGCTGCAATATGGCGAGGCGTGCTGCCACTGAGAGGCCTGGCGCAACTTCGTCTCGCCTGCGGCGTTGGAATCCCGAGGGAACCATTCCGATCGGAGATCCCAGATGAAAATCCTCCTGACCATGGCCGCCGTCGCGCTGACCGCCGTCGCGCCCGTCACGCTTGCCCAGACGAACGGCACCAATTCGAACGCGGTCGCGCCCATGTTGCCCGACAGCAAGGTCGACACCCCGACCTTTGCCAGCACCGTGCCCAGCGCCAATGAATTCGAGATCCAGTCGAGCAGGCTGGCCGAACAGAAATCCGCCTCGGCGGACGTCAAGGCCTTCGCCGGCCAGATGATCAAGGACCACACCCAGGCCGGCGAGGACTTCAAGCAGGCGCTGAGCAAGGGGCAGACCACAGCCTCGATCAAGCCCACTGGGCCCGCGCTGCAGCCCAAGGACCAGCAGATGCTGGACCAGCTGAAAGGCGCCAGCGGCAAGGAGTTCGACCAGAAATACGTCATGATGCAGACCGAGGCCCACAAGCAGGCGGTCGCCCTGTTCAGCACCTACGCGAGATCGGGCGACGACCCGGCGCTGAAGGAATTCGCCAAGAAGACGCTGCCGACGCTGAAGGAGCATGAGAAGCACGTGAAGGAGCTCGGCGCGGCGCATTAGGGGGTGGTGGGCAGGGCGGTAAGGGTTCGAAATCCGCGCTCTACGGCGCCCCCCTCTGTCCTGCCGGACATCTCCCCCTCTTGGGGGGAGATTGGCTGTCATCGCGGCCTTCGCCAATTTTCCACCATTGCCAGAAAGAGAGCCGGCACCGAAGCTGCCAATCTCCCCACTTGAGGGGGAGATGTCCGGCAGGACAGAGGGGGGCGCCGTAGAGCGCTACCGCAACTATCCTGGCACCGGCAACCCCCACCCGCAAGGTGGCCCTGTGCCTCCACCCGCCATGCGCTAGACTGCGCACATCACCCTCGGGAGTGCCCCATGCCCAAGATCGACCTCGCATCCGTGCCCGTCCGCAAGGGCTCCGGCTATCCCGCACCCTTCGACGCCCCTTGTGCCGACCGCACGCGCCGCCGCCTCGGCGATGCCGGCGGGCTCACCCATTTCGGCGTCAACCTGATGACATTGCCCCAGGCGGCTGGTCGAGCCAACGCCACTGGCACAGCCACGAGGACGAGCTCGTCTATGTGCTGGAGGGCGAACTGGTGCTGGTCGAGGATGGCGGCGAGACGCTGCTCAAGGCCGGCGACTGCGCGAGCTTCGCCAGGAACAGCGGCAACGGCCACCACATGATCAACCGCTCGTCGGCCACCGCGCGCTACCTGGAAGTCGGCTCGCGCAATCGCGATGATGTGATCACCTGCTCCGACATCGACATGATGAGCCCGAGTTCGGACGGGCGGTTCCTGCACAAGGATGGCACGCCGTATCCTGGGCAGGGTGAGGGCTGGGAGGCGCGGCGCTTCTTCCTTCTCCCCTTGTGGGAGAAGGTGGATTGCCGCGAAGCGGCAAGACGGACGAGGGGTGTTCCAGCTTGGCGATACGGTCATGCCCGACTACAAAACGGATGAAATCGGCTACGTCTCACTCCGTCACGCACCCCTCAACCGTCTCGGCGCTGCGCGCCGATCCACCGCCCTGGGCGAGTCACGGGCCTCGCCCGCCCTTCTGGCCCCACAAGGGGAGAAGGAAGAAGCGCTGGCGTTCGCCCGCCGCCGCGCTAAGCTCCCTGCAAACCCCAGGGAGCACCACCATGAAAAAAGAAGTCATCGAAGTGCCCGTCATGTCGGACAAGGTGCGGGCGCTGGGCCTGCCCTGTTCGACGGCGGTGAGGGCCAACGGCTTCGTGTTCATCTCGGCGACGCCGCCGGTGGACATGGTGACCGGCGAGATGGTGCGCGGCGACATCGAGGTCCAGACCGAGGCGTCGCTGAAGGCGCTGAAACATTGCCTGGAAGCGGCCGGCACCTCGCTGGAAAACGTGGTGATGGTGCGCATCTACGCCGTCAATTCCGGCTTCTACAACGCGATAAACAGGGTGTATGCCCGGTATTTCAACGTCAACCCGCCGGCGCGGAGTTTCGTGCCGGTGGCGTCTTGGCCGATGGAGTTTGATATCGAGATTGAGTGTGTGGCGGTGGGGTGAGAGCCTAGTCTAGCCCATGACATCGCCAACGTTCATCGCGTACTGCAGCGCCCTATCTCGAAATAGCTACATTATAAGCTGACAAGCCCCCCTTGTCCCCTTTTTTCAGAGAATACCTGACGGACGTTCCCTTGTTCATTAATGACGCATCTTCGCAATCGGAGAACTTGAAGTGGATGTCAATGGGCATTCCATCCTGGCGTATAAAGCCAAACTTTTTTCCTTTATCAACCATATTTATAACTCCAATAAGGACCCCTGAGTCCTGTTTTGATTTATTCTTTTGCTTTGGCTTGGATATCTGCTTCCCTGTGTTTAATGTATTTGCAAGGCCGTAGTGTATTTCATATTCCATTCCAGTCTTTACCTTTGGAGATATGTTTGACGGTGTTCGCTCTCTAAAACACCATCTAATAAATTTTTCGTCCTCGGCCTCTTCTATAAAGCATAGGATATTCTGATCATAAAGGAATTGCAGAAATTCTTCCGCAGATTTCATAAAGCCAGGCGCATTTTGAGCTTCAGCTAGTACGTATTTATAGAATTCAGCGAAAGCTAACTCATAGTAATCGTAGTCAAATTTGCTCTTCCCGTTCAGGTACTCAAAAAATTTGAGAAATAACTCGAATTCAGACTCATCATAATAAAATGATAAGCTATCCTTTATCTCTCCGAGAAGATATTGACCATAATCTTCCTTGAACCGCCGCGTAAATAGGTCGCTATAAAGAAAAACCCTGTCTTTGTCTGTAGGAGATTTGTAGTGATCATTTAAAATATCTAGCATTGTTAGAATGTCACGAGGTCTATGATAGGAGTATCTCAGGAATATCACGAATGAGGTGGGGCGGCTGTGCTCTTCAGTAAGGTTTGTTGCCTCGAATGGAAAATAGTAGTCCCAAGCGTCTCCTGGGGGCTCTATTTTGTCTTGCTGTACGCTGAACATTCTGTCCGCCATCAGGAACAGCTCGCTGCTGCGGTATTTCCCGTAGTCAGTTATCCAGCTTAGGACAATAGAGTTATCCTTTAACTTTGTATTCCTATTTTGGAGACCAAGGGAATTGAATATGTCCGGCCTTAGAAGCAAGACGCACTTCATTCGACCCTTCGAATCCCTTATCTTTGGAAAGAAGTCGTTGTTCAAACTCCAGGCGGCGTTTGCTAGGCCTTTGACACAATCTAGATATTCATTGAACGGGATTGACGCAGGCCTTATATCTATCCCGTCAATAAAGAGAGAAACACTTTTGCTCAATTTTACTGAAGCCAAGGCGTCTTGAAGTTTACCCTGAATATACAGCAAGTTTGTTTGAAATTTCTTTGTCTCGGATTTTACCTCGACTCCATCGCCCTCTTTGAACGTAGCTCCAAACTGAGCGTACTTGGCAAAAATCTCAACTGCTGACGTTGAGTTTTCAACGAGCTGAAGCGCGGTTATTATCTCCGGCGCGAACGCATTACTATAATAATCGTTGATCGCGTCATTTAAGGCTTTGAATTTTGATATTTTATAAAGTATTCTGCTGTTCCAGACGACGTTATTATCTCTTTCGCGAATATAAGTAGAATTATGACCTTCCATATATCGGTGTATTCAGAAAGGCTAATGTTTTTCTCTCTTTTTAGAGAAATGAACTTATTGTAGTCGGTCTCTCTAATAAATTTGTGACTTGAAATTTGTTTTTCATTGGGGAAATTCGATCGGTAGACCGCGTAAGCTGTCTTTCCGGTGCCCTTCTCGCCAACAAGGAAAAATATGCTTGGGTCGTCTAAATCTCGAAGGGCGTCAGTACGCAAAAATATTCGATTAAAGAGCTCCCTATTTTCTCTCCTGCGATAGTTCTCTGCATCAGAGAAGCCGAACGTGATCTCCGAAACAGGTTTCATTCGTTTGCCCCCTAACGAGTAAGTTTCCAGCTATCGTGACTGCCTTTATATTGAGCGTCAACAAGGCGACTGTCGAAATGGTGTGGGTTGCTGATAGGAGCATGGCAAATTGCCCCAACCGTCGATGACTCATATGCATGAAGCAATCAGACTGAGCAATTCTGGCATGTGAGGCAACCGCCTCGGTTCAAGTCAGGAGGGTAGAAATCCTCAGGCAAAATACTCCTGCAGCGGCCTGACCTCCAAACTCCCCGCCTTCAGCGCTGCAATCGCCTCCGCCACCGCAGCCGCACCAGACAGCGTGGTGTAATACGGCACCTTCTGCATCAGCGTGGCGCGGCGCAGCGACTTCGAATCCGACACTGCCTTCTGGCCGTCCGTCGTGTTGAAGACGATCTGGACCTGGCGGTTGCGGATGGCATCTTCGATGTGGGGGCGGCCTTCCAGGACCTTGTTGATCTTTTCCGCCACCACGCCGTTTTCTGCGAGGAAGCGCTGCGTGCCTGACGTCGCCAGCACCTTGAAGCCGAGGCCGGCGAGGCGCTTGACCGCCGGCAACATGCCTTTCTTGTCTTCGTCGCGCACGGAGACGAACAGCGTGCCGGAGCGCGGCAGGTCGACGCCGGCGCCGAGCTGGCTTTTGGCGAAGGCCAGCGCGAAGTCGCGGTCGAGGCCCATGACCTCGCCGGTCGAGCGCATTTCCGGGCCGAGCAATATGTCGACGCCGGGGAATCGGGCGAAGGGGAACACGGCTTCCTTGACCGCGATGTGGCCGGGATTGCGCGGGTCGGGCATGGCGCCGTAATGGGAAAAGGCGTCTTCCAGCGTCTCGCCGGCCATGATACGGGCGGCGATCTTGGCGATGGGACGCCCGATGGTCTTGGCAACAAAAGGCACGGTGCGTGATGCCCGCGGGTTGACCTCCAGCACGTAGACCGTGCCGTCCTTGATCGCGTACTGCACGTTCATCAGACCGCCGACATTGAGGGCGCGGGCAAGGGCCGCCGTCTGGCGCTCCAGCTCGTCGACCAGTTCCGAAGGCAGCGAGTGGACCGGCAGCGAGCAGGCCGAGTCGCCCGAATGGATGCCGGCCTCCTCGATGTGTTCGAGAATGCCGGAGACGAAGGTCGCCTTGCCGTCGCACAGGCAATCGACGTCGACCTCGATCGCGCCGGAAAGATAGGTGTCGAACAGCAGCGGGTTCTTACCCAGCAGCGTGTTGATCTGACCGGTCTTGTCGTTGGGGTATTTCTGCTTGATGTCCTCCGGCACCAGGCCGGGCACGGTGTCGAGCAGGTAGTTCTGCAGCATGCCTTCGTCATGGATGATCTGCATGGCGCGGCCGCCGAGCACATAGGACGGGCGCACCACCAGCGGGAAGCCGAGCTCGCCGGCGACGAGGCGGGCCTGCTCGACCGAGTAGGCGATGCCGTTCTTCGGCTGGCTGAGGTTGAGCTTGTGCAAGAGCTTCTGGAAGCGGTCGCGGTCTTCGGCCAGATCGATCATGTCGGGCGAGGTGCCGAGGATCGGGATTCCGGCCTTCTCCAGCGCGTCCGCCAGCTTCAGCGGCGTCTGGCCGCCGAACTGGACGATGACGCCGACCAGCTCGCCCGAGGCCTGCTCGGCGCGCAGGATCTCCAGCACGTCCTCCGCCGTCAGCGGCTCGAAATAGAGCCGGTCCGATGTGTCGTAGTCGGTCGACACGGTCTCGGGGTTGCAGTTGATCATGATCGCTTCATAGCCGGCATCGCGCAGCGCGAACGCCGCGTGGCAGCAGCAATAGTCGAACTCGATGCCCTGGCCGATGCGGTTCGGCCCGCCGCCGAGGATGACGACCTTCTTGCGCGACGACACCTGCGCCTCGTTGGCGAGCGCGCCGGCGAAGGGCACTTCATAGGTCGAATACATGTAGGCGGTGGGCGAGGCGAACTCGGCGGCGCAGGTATCGATGCGCTTATAAACCGGATGAACGTCGAGCTTTTCACGAATCTTCTGAACGACTTCGGCGTCAGTCTTCATCAGCGACGCGAGGCGGGCATCGGAGAAGCCCATGGCTTTGAGCATCCGCAGGTTGACGGCATCCTGGGGGATGCCGTGCTCGCGGATGCGGGCTTCCATGGCGAGAATGCCCGCGATCTGTTCGAGGAACCACGGGTCGATCTTGCACATGGCGTGTACGTCTTCCAGCGACGTGCCCATGCGGATCGCCTGCGCCACCATGCGCAGCCGGTCGGGCGTTGGCGTGCCCAAGGCGGCGCGGATGGCGTTGCGGTCGTCCGGGTTGTTACCCAGGGCATGACCGAGACCGGGGATCTCGATCTCGTCGAGGCCCGTGAGGCCGGTCTCCAGACCGCGCAACGCCTTCTGCAAAGACTCCTGGAAGGTGCGGCCGATGGCCATGACTTCGCCGACCGACTTCATGGCGGTGGTCAGCACCGGCTCGGCGCCGGGAAATTTCTCGAAGGCAAAGCGCGGGATCTTGGTCACGACGTAGTCGATCGATGGTTCGAACGAGGCGGGCGTCGCTCCGCCGGTGATGTCGTTCTCCAGTTCGTCCAGCGTGTAGCCGACGGCGAGTTTGGCGGCGATCTTGGCGATCGGGAAACCGGTCGCCTTGGAGGCGAGCGCGGACGAGCGCGAGACGCGCGGGTTCATCTCGATGACGACGAGGCGGCCATCGGCGGGGTTGACGGCGAACTGCACGTTGGAGCCGCCGGTCTCGACGCCGATCTCGCGCAGCACCGCGATCGAGGCGTTGCGCATCATCTGGTATTCTTTGTCTGTGAGAGTGAGGGCAGGGGCGACGGTGATGCTATCGCCCGTATGCACGCCCATCGGGTCGATGTTCTCGATCGAGCAGACGATGATGCAGTTGTCCGCCTTGTCGCGGACGACCTCCATCTCATACTCCTTCCAGCCGAGCACGCTTTCCTCGATCAGCACTTCGGTGGTCGGCGAGGCGTCGAGGCCGGACTGGACGATGTCGTAGAATTCGGCCCTGTTATAGGCGATGCCGCCGCCGGTGCCGCCCATGGTGAAGGAGGGGCGGATGATGGCGGGCAGGCCGACATGGTCGAGCGCCTGGGCGGCGATCGCCATGCCATGGCTGATGTAGCGCTGCTTGCGGTCGCCTTCGCCGAGGTTCCAGCGGGTTTCCAGCGCGTCGAGTTCGGCGTCGAGATTGTCGGGCTTCTCGGCCTTCAGCGCGGCGCGCTCGGCCTCATGCGTCTTGCGATCGGCGTTCTTGACGTCGGTGGCGTTGGCCAGCATCGACTTCGGCGTTTCGAGCCCGATCGTCTTCATCGCCTCGCGAAACAGCGCGCGGTCCTCGGCCTTGTCGATGGCATGCGCGTCGGCGCCGATCATCTCGACATTGTAACGCTCGAGCACGCCCATGCGGCGCAGCGACAGGGCGGTGTTGAGCGCGGTCTGGCCGCCCATGGTCGGCAGCAGCGCGTCGGGCCGCTCCTTGGCGATGATCTTGGCGACGACTTCGGGGGTGATCGGCTCGATATAGGTGGCATCGGCCAGTTCCGGGTCGGTCATGATGGTGGCCGGGTTGGAATTGACCAGGATGACGCGAAAACCCTCTTCCTTCAGCGCCTTGCAGGCCTGGGTGCCGGAATAGTCGAACTCGCAGGCCTGGCCGATGACGATGGGGCCGGCCCCGATGATCAGGATCGACTTGATATCGGTGCGTCTGGGCATGTCTGTGAATTCCGTTCGGCAGCGGGCTTGCACAAAAAACCGGGACGGGAAGACCCGGCCGGTTGTGCTCGCGATTCTGGTATCAGGCTAGGAGGGCCTTATAGGGAAGAGTTTTGCCCGATGTAACCCCGAAAATGAAGGGTTCACAGGGCTAAGCAAACAAGCGCCTCATTCCCTCGCGCCCACGTGCCTAGTCCCCCAGCACCACCGTATCCGTGATCTCGAACCGCTCCGCCACGCCGATGCGGATCATGTTGAGGTTGCCTTCCCTGGTGAAGCGGAAGTTGCTGCCGGCGTCCGAGCTTGCCGGCAGGCCGGCAGCGAAGGAGATGACGCGGCTGCCGCCATCGGGCCAGGTCACGGTCACGTCGGCCTTATCCGTGCCCTTGCGCGTCACGCTCGCCGCGCAGGGCGCCATGGGCTGTCCAACGTAGCGGGCGCAGGGAATTTGCAGGGTTCCATTCGCCGCCAGCGCCAGGCCATAGGCATCCTGCATGGCGATCTCCGCCGCGGATTTAGGCATGGTTTCGGGACTGGCCGGCTGGCTCGCGCTACCCAGCCGGGCAGTCAGGTCGGGTGCATCGGGCGTCGCGCCGGCTTCGGCGGCCACGGCGTCCGCCGCCTGGCCGGGCACCGTCGCCGGATTGAGGGGCACGAGATAGCGGGCGGGGGCCCAGCCGCTGGCTTTGGGATTGTCGGACTCGATCTTGCACCAGGGATGGCCGTCAATGTCGTTGCAGCCGAGGTTTCTCACGCTCGCACCGGCAGCCAGGCGGGCCTCGGTCTTACCGATCGCCGACGGCTTGGCGCGGATATTGAGCAGGTCGTCGGGGGCGAGCCCGGTGACGACGGAGATGAACGGCGCCTCTTCGGCATGCGCCGGAACAACGGCCGGCCACGCCGCCATCAGCAGCGGAGCGGCAATCAGCGCCTGCAAACTTTTTCGGAGCGTAACTGTGCGCCTCATCATTTGGCCGTGCGCCGATACTCAAATCACCATGCCGCGACCGTCTCGCCGCATGTCCGGCCGGTTTTATAAGGGACGGCGCGCCGGCATGTAAGCCGGAAAATTCAGCCCAATCATGATGGCAAACCATGGCGCCGCGTGGTGCGGTTTAAGGATTACGGCCGCGCCGCTTCCGGCATGAAGCCGGTGCGCAGGCCGTGCGCCCATTCCGGGCGTCCCGCCTGTTCGGCCTGCCGTGCCGCCGCCTCGTGGTCGTAGTCCACCGCGATCATCTCGAACCGATCCGGTTGACCGGCGCCGCCCAAGGTGACGATGCCATAGCGCGCATGCGGCGAGCCCTGTTCGGAGACATGCGCCGGCGGCGTGTCGTCGTCATAGGCGGGGCAGCCAATGCTGCCCGGGTTGAAGATGACGGGACCGTCAGGAATGCGGATCAACTCGGCCCGGTGGCTGTGGCCGCAGAGCGAGATGCGGCAGGCTGGGTCGAGCGCCTTCAGCCGGCGCCGGATCGTGGCCAGCGGCGCGCGGACCAACTGGCCATCGACGATCGCGTCGAGCAGGTATTTCTCGTCGTGATCCGGGCGGGCATGGAAAGCGACAACGCCAGGCGCGATCTCAAGGGTCAGCGGTTGGGCGAACAGTGCGTCGCGCTGCGCTGGCGTCAATCGCTGCTGCGCATAGACGTCGGAAGCCCACATGGTCTCGTCGGCCGGATCGGCGGCGACGCGGCGGTCATGGTTGCCACGCACCGTCGGCAGCTTGAGCGCTTCCAGCCGTTCCATCGTTTCGCGCGGCCAGAGCGGACCAGAAACGCTGTCGCCGAGATTGACGGTGAGATCAGCGCCGCCGCGATGCCTGAGATCGTCGAGCACGGCGTCAAGGGCGAGAACGTTGCCGTGGATGTCGGCGAGAACGGCGATGCGCATGAGGAGCTTCCCTGGGTGGGCGGCAGGACTTGGTTCCTCCCCGCTTCGCGAAGGAAAAGGTTCAGACCGGCACTTCCAAATCATGACCGCCTACCGCCGGCAGGGCGGCGTCGTCGGCCGCCGCGGCGATGACGCTGTCGAGCAGGCCGGGGAAACGGGCGTCGAGGTCGGCGCGGCGGAGCGTGATCATTCGGTTGGTGCCGACCACTTCGGCGCGGGTGACGCCGGCCTCGCGCAGTTTGGCGAGGTGGTAGCTGAGGTTGGTCTTGGAGGCGAGGTCGAGGAAGCGGCTGCAGTTCAGCGGCACGCCTTCCTTGCTGGCGAGATAGCGCACGATCGCGAGCCGCGTCGGGTCGCCGAGCACGCCGAGCACGATGGGCAGGCTGATCTGGTCCGTATTGGGGTGTGGCAAGCTCATGGCTGGAACCTAAGCGCAGTTCGGGCCGATTTCAACGCGTCGATCCTGCTCAGCCCATACACACGGTTTTCTCCACTTCATGACCGTCCTGACACAGGGCTGTCAGCATGGTTCAGCTATTTTGCCCTGGCTCATTGACATCATGGCCTGTTATGTCCAATTGTTCAATAACTTTTGAACTAAGGACGCTTTCCCATGGACAAGAGAATCTTCTGGCTTGCGCTCGGATCCTTTGCGATCTCGACCGAAGGCTTCGTCATCTCCAGCCTCCTGCCCGATATCGCCAGGGATGCCGGCATCTCCGTGCCGCTCGCCGGTTCGCTGATCACCGCCTTCGCGCTCGCCTATGCGATCGGCACGCCGATCCTGGCGACGCTGACCGGTGAATGGGACCGACGCCGCGTCATCCTGTGGACGCTGGTGTTCTTCGTCATCGGCAATGTCGTCGCCGCCCTGAGCTCGTCCTTCGAAGTGCTGCTCGTCGCACGCATCATCATGGCGCTGTCGTCGGGCCTATTCGCGGCAACCGCGCAAGGCACGGCGGTGGCGCTGGTCGATGACCATCACCGGGCCCGCGCCATTGCCGTCGTCGTCGGCGGCACCACCGTGGCAGTCGCCGTCGGTGCGCCGCTTGGCGCGCTGGTCGCGGCCATCGCCGGCTGGCGCGGCACTTTCTATGCCATTGCCGGCCTTGGCGCGCTCGCCGGCGCCATCCTGTGGTACTGGCTGCCGCGCGGCATCATCGGCACCAGACTGCCGCTGAAGCGCCGACTGGCGGCGGCCATGCGTCCCGGCGTGATGCCGATCCTCGTGACGACGATGCTTGCCCTCATCGGTGCCTTCACCGTGTTCAGCTTCATCGCGCCCCTGGCCATTGAAAGCGCCGGGCTCTCGCCGATCGCGCTGCCGGGCATGCTGCTCGCCTTCGGTGTCGGCGCCGTCATCGGCAATATTGCCGGGGGCCAGGCAGCCGATCGTTTCGGCGCGACGCGCACTGTCGGCTGGTCACTGGCGCTGAGCGCGGCCATGCTCGTCACCTTCTCGCTGATCCCGACCTTCCTGCCGCATCACCTCGCCGGACCGGCGCTGATGGGCATGATGGTGCCGTGGGGCATCGTCGGCTGGGCCTTCCCGCCGGCGCAGGCGAGCCGCATCATCAAGCTCGCACCCGACGCGGCCCCGATCGTGCTGTCGCTCAATGCCTCGGCGCTCTATCTCGGCGTGGCGCTGGGCGCGGTGGTCGGCGGGGCAGTGCTGCGCTACGGCGCGCCGGCCGATCTCGGCCTGATCGCGGCGGCCTTCCCGGTCATCGGGCTCGGCATCGTGCTGGCCGGGCGGATGCTGGGCCGGCCGGTCGCCATGCCGGCGGAATAGATCTGGAAGTGAAATGATGCCGGCCGCTCTTCAGTCAGAAGAAGCGGTCGGCGGCATGTCGAAATCCAGCGCGCTGATGTCGTCCAGCACCGCGCGGAGGTTTGCCGCCTGATCCTTGCCCACCACCGCTTCGAAACGTTGCTGGGCGACGTGCCACAGTTTCATCACCTCATCGAGCTTGACGAGGCCTTGCGGCGTCAGTCGCACCCGCTTGACGCGGCGGTCGGCCGGGTCGGCGAAGGTCTCGACATAGCCGTCGCGGATCAGGGGCTTCAGCGTGTGGCCGAGCGCCGACAGATCCATGATCAGGGAAGCCGCTATGGCGCCCATCGCCGGCTCGTTGCCGACGTGGATCTGGTAGAGCAGGCCCTGCTGCGTGGCCTTGAGACCCGAGGGCGCCAGCACATCGTCATAGTACTGGCCAATCTTGCGCGTCGCGCGACGCAGCATGGCATTGTTGCAGAGCGTCAGTCCGGACGGGGCCTCTTTCGACATGATGGTTCCTTGGCAGCGACGACATTTTGTCCTGCTGCTGCCTGATAAATAATCCCGGATGCGCTCATTGACAAGATAGTGGCATATGCCTATTTCGTAAAAGTGGCATATGCCACTAAATTAATCAGGCGACTTGCCCGGGCGCCTAGAGGCGAGTGCCTGCGATGCCTCGGCCAGGTCGAAGCAACCATCCGAGATAGAAGGACAGGACAATGAGCGAACAGGCAAACAAGGGCACGGCGGTCGTCACCGGCGCTTCATCGGGTATCGGTGCGGTCTATGCGGACCGGCTGGCGGGGCAGGGCTACGATCTGGTGCTGGTGGCGCGGCGTACCGACCGGCTGCAGGAGCTGGCCGAGAAGCTGCGCCATGCCTACAGCCGCAACGTCAGCGTGATCGCAGCGGACCTGTCCGACGACGACGATGTGCGCCGTGTCGAGCAGGCGATATCGGCCGACCAAACCGTGACGCTGCTGGTCAACAATGCCGGCCTTGGCGGCCAGGCGGTGGTGGCAACCGCCGATGCCGACGCCGCCGAGCGCATGATCAAGGTCAATGTCGTGGCGCTGACCCGGCTGACGCGCGCCGTGCTGCCCGGGCTCTTGGCGCGCAACCGCGGCGGGATCGTCAACATCGCCTCGGTGCTGGCCTTCGATACCTCTTTCGGCGGTATCTACAGCGGCACCAAGGCCTATGTCGTCAACTTCACCGAAGCGCTGCAACGCGAAGTCGCTGATACCGAGGTAAGGGTTCAGGTGGTGCTGCCGGGCGCGACCCGGACCGATTTCTGGGAGCTTTCCGGCGGCGATATCGATACCCTTCCGAAGGAGATCGTCATGACCGCCGACGATATGGTCGATGCTGCCCTTGTCGGCCTGGCGCGGGGCGAAGCCGTCACCGTGCCGGCGCTTGCCGATACGGGAAAGCTGGACACGTTCCTCGGTGCCCGGCAGGCCTTCTACGGCAGCCTGCACGCCGACAAGCCGGCGGCTCGCTACGCCGCTTGAGGCTGGACGGGAAGGCTGGCGCCGACTTTGCAAGACTTAGGTTTCTCGCCCCCGCAACGCGGGGGAGAGGAAATGGGTATGCGCCTTACGCCGACCGCCACATCGGGATGATCGAGGCGGCGAGCACCAGCGCCAGCACGATGTTGAGCGCGCGCCATTGCCACTCGGTCTTGAGCAGCCGTGCCAGCACCATGCCGGCCACGCACCAGACGGACAGCGAGATGGCGGCGGTGAGGCCGAAGGTCGAGCCGAGCAGCAGCGCCAGTTCGCCCGGCCCGTCGGCAAGCGCGGCGAAGGAGGCAGCCGCGCCCAGCCCCATCGCCCAGCCCTTCGGGTTCATCCACTGGATGCCGGCGCCGCCCAGGAAACTGTTGGGCCTGGCCATGGCCACATCGAGATTGGGCGGCCCGGCGCGGCCGATCTTGATTGCCAGCCAGACGAGGTAGAGCGAGCCGGCGATCTTCATGGCAAGCTGCAGCGACGGCATGGCAAGCAGCAGGCCGGCAAGCCCGGCGGCCGCCGCACCCGTCACGGTCGCGAGGCCGGCAGCACTGCCGATCATCAACGGAACCGAGCGGCGAAAGCCGAACTGCGCGCCTGAAGCGGTCGACAGGGTGGTGGCGATGCCTGGTGTGGCAGTGGCCACGAAGGCAAACAGGATCAGCGGCAGGATAGGCTGGAGCATGGGACATCCCCTTGTCGAAAGCTCCATGGTAGGCGCCGGCTCGCATCAGTAAATGCAATGTTTGCGATGATCCGCATTAGCATATATAATGCTGAAATGATCCGCAATCTCGATACCAGCCTCGTGCGCACCTTCGTCACCGTCGCCGACAAAGCGAGCATGACGGCGGCGGCCAATACGCTGCACCTGACGCAGGGCGCCGTCAGCCAGCAGGTCAAGCGGCTGGAAGACACGCTCGGCTGCAGCCTGTTCGAACGCGACCGGCGCGGTCTGCGCCTGACCCATTCCGGTGAGCGGCTGTTCGACAAGGCCAGGCGCCTGCTCAGCCTCAATGACGAGATCTGGGCCGACATGGTGGGGAGTGCTGTCGCCGGCCAGGTGCGGCTCGGCGTGCCCTACGACCTTGTCGGCACCTTGTTGGCGCCCGTCCTGAAGATCTATGCCGAGGCCTATCCGCAGGTCGAGATATCGCTGGTCTGCGCCTCCTCGCCGGAACTGGCGGCAGCACTTGCTGCGGGAACCATCGACCTCGCGGTGATCGAGGAGAGGGTCGGTCCGACGTCAGGCGAATGCCTGGCCATCGACCGGCTGGTCTGGGTCGGGGCAAGGGGCGGAGTAGCCCGCGCCAAGCGGCCGCTGCCGGTCTCGATCGTCGCCGACACCTGCGCCTTCCGGCCGGTGGTGCTGTCGGCACTCAACGAGCATGGGCTAGAATGGCGCAGCGTGTTCGAGAACGGCAACATCGACGCGACCACGGCGACGGTGCGCTCGGACCTCGCCGTCACCACATGGCTGGCTTCCACCGTGCCTCCGGATCTCGACATATTGCCGTTCGACGCCGGCCTGCCGCCGCTGCCGAATTTTGCCATCAACCTGCATCTGCCGAGGCATGGCGTCGGGCCGGCGGCGCAGGAGTTCGCACGGCATATCCGTGAGGGGCTGGGGCGGCGATTGCAGGCGGCTTGAGGGTGCGCCCCTTCTCCCCGTCACTATACGGGGAGGAGGTGCCGGCAGGCGGATGAGGGGCAGCGCGAACCGATCCGTTTTCATATCCACAGACGTTTCGTCCAATTGGCGAGATCAGCGCTGCCCCTCATTGCCCTGCCGGGCATTTCTCCCCGTATAGTGACGGGGAGAAAGAACCACTCACTTCCAGTTCTTGCGCCGTTCGAGTTCGGCGTCGGAGGGTTTGCCCGTGACAAAGGAGCCGACCTCGATTTCGCCCGCGCGCTCGTAGGTCGCCATGATGACGCCGGTGGTGGAAGCCTGCGATTTGACAAGCTTGAAGGCGGCCGGCATCGCGGCATCGCCGAACAGCCGCTTGCCCTTGCCCAGCAACAGCGGGAAGGTCATCAGCCGAATCTCGTCGATCAGCCCGTTGGCGAGCAAGGTCTGAATGAGATTGCCAGATCCCTGGATGAGCAGGTCAGGTCCATCTTCCTGCTTGAGCCGGCGCAAAGTCGCGATGATGTCGGGTCCAAGCGCGTGCGTGTTCTGCCAGGTCAGAGTATCCGGCCGATGCGTCGCCACATACTTGGTCGCGGGGTTGAAGGCGTCCGCGATCGGATCTTTCTGGTACGGCCAATACGCGGCGAAGATGTCGTAGGTTCTGCGGCCGAGCAGCAGGGCGAAGGGTTTGGAGAATAGGTCATCCATTGCCGCGCCCGCCACCTCGTCAAAGTAGTGGAACGTCCAGCCGCCGAATTTGAAGCCGCCGACCGGATCTTCTTCCGGTCCACCGGGTGCCTGCATGACGCCATCGAGGCTGATGAAGGTTGCGGCGATGATCTTTCTCATTGTGCTCTCCCTTGCTTTCGTCCACGCCGTCGCGGCCGGACTTCAGTCCAAGGACGGACCAGCCGCCCCCATCCCGACAGCGGCCGCGAAATCCGGTTCGCCACCGATACTCAATCACGCGCGCTCGGGGCTTCCGACGAGAACCAGACATGCTCGAAGATCGCGGTGGCGGTGCTGTCTGGCTGCCTGTCCTCGATCAGCCAGATCGAGCGGCTGCGCGCGGCCTCTTCGCGCGTCGGGATCTTCGCGGCGGAATCGGCGATCGACGCGCCGACACAAGGGATGAACCACGAGCGCATGAACGGGTGGCAGGCGAAGCCTTTTTCGCCGCGGGTCACCATCACCGCGAACGGGACGCGCTCGGCCGGACGCCACGGGAAGATCATGCGGCCGCCGGGGCGCAACGCCTTCAGCCATCCGGCGGGAGGGGCCACCACGCCAGCGTTGACATAGATGATGTCGGATGGTGGCAGGGGCGAGGTCACGGCATCGCCATGGACAACAGTCGCATTGCCGTAGGCTTCGAGATTTCCGCGCGCCAGTTTGGCCATCTGATCGTCGAACTCGAAAGCAGCGACGGTGCCGCCGGGCGAAACCAGCGTGGCAAGCAAAGCCGTGTAGTAACCGCTGCCGGCGCCGATATGCGTGACGGCCTCGCCTGGCGAGTTTTCCGATCCATATGGCATGCAGGAAGGGCTCGCCATTGTTGATGCCCTTGTCGGGATCGAGCGCCACGAGCACGTT
Organism: Mesorhizobium salmacidum (SeqCode); assembly: GCF_037179605.1. Classification (NCBI taxonomy): domain Bacteria; kingdom Pseudomonadati; phylum Pseudomonadota; class Alphaproteobacteria; order Hyphomicrobiales; family Phyllobacteriaceae; genus Mesorhizobium; species Mesorhizobium salmacidum (SeqCode). The sequence goes on along the minus strand of NZ_JAPYKS010000018.1, from coordinate 98,993 downwards.
CTGGTAGATGTGAGCCGGATCGGCGCTTGGTGTCGTGAGCGTGGCGTTGCCGGCAATGATCGTCCATGGCCCTGGGCCGAGGAAGGCTTCGCGCGGCACGCTGGCGAACACGTCTTCCAGACGCGGGTCCGATGAGGCGGCGTTGGCCGCCATCAGCCGCGCGTAGAATCTCCTGATGTCTTCGATGTTGCTCATGGCATCGGCAAAGATAGAGCGATCAGGCAGTTTGTCCCGGGATTAAACTGGCCTTCAACCAGCCCCGGACATGGTGTCGTAGAGCAGCTTGAAATTGAGCACCAGGATGATGGCCGCGACCACCCAGGCCAATGCCGCCACGCCGCGCGGGATGGCGAGGTTGCCCATCTTCTTCTTGTCGGAGACGAACTGCACCAGCGGGATGACCGCGAAGGGCAGCTGCATGGACAGGATCACCTGACTGAACACCAGCAGCTGGCCGGTGCCCTTCTCGCCATAGAGCGCGGTGACGACCACCACCGGAACGATGGCCAGGCCGCGCGTCAAAAGACGCCGTGCCCAGCTGGGGATGCGCAGGCGCAGAAAACCTTCCATGATGATCTGGCCGGCCAGCGTCGCCGTCACCGTCGAGTTGAGGCCCGAGGCCAGCAGTGCCACGGCAAACAGGATCGAGGCGATGCCCAAGCCAAGCAGCGGCGACAAGAGCTGGAAGGCCTGGTCGATCTCGGCGACATGATGGTGGCCGGTGTCGTGGAAGGCGACCGCCGCGACGATCAGGATGGCGGCGTTGACGAACAGCGCCAGCATGAGGGCGATGGTGGAGTCCATCGTCGCCCATTTGATGGCATCGCGCTTGCCCGCGTCGGTGCGTTCATAGGCGCGGGTCTGCACGATCGAGGAATGCAGATAGAGATTATGCGGCATGACCGTGGCGCCGATGATGCCGATGGCGATGTAGAGCATCGCCGGGTTGGTGATGATGTCGGAGGACGGCACGAACATCGAATGCAGGATCGTGCCGGCCGGCGGGGCGGCGACGAAGATCTGGATGGCAAAGCAGCTGAAGATGATGATCAGAAGCGCGACGACGAAGGCTTCCAGATAGCGGAAACCCTTGTTCATCAGGAGCAGCACCAGGAAAGCGTCGAGCGCGGTGAGAATGGCGCCGCCGATCAGCGGGATGCCGAACAAAAGCTGCAGCGCGATCGCGGTGCCGATCACCTCGGCGAGGTCGCAGGCGATGATGGCGAGTTCGCAGGCGATCCACAGCACGAAGTTGACCGGGCGCGGGTAGTAAGCGCGGCAGGCCTGGGCGAGGTCGCGGCCGGTGGCGATGCCAAGCCGCGCGGCCAGCGCCTGCAGCAGGATCGCCATCAGGTTGGACAGCATGATGATGAACAAAAGCGTGTAGCCGAACTGGGCGCCGCCGGCGAGGTCGGTCGCCCAGTTGCCCGGGTCCATATAGCCGACCGAGACCATGTAGCCCGGGCCCATGAAGGCGAACAGCCGGCGGAACCAGACGCCTGACGTCGGCACCGCGATGGTGGAATTGACCTCGCGCAGGCTGGGCTGATCGTCTTCCTCCCGTCTGGCGAACCGCCATGCGGACCGGGGGGCTGTGACGTCTGCTTCTAACATGAAAGGCTTTCCGCGGCTTCCGGAGGATACGCATAAGCTATGCCAGGGCTCAACATTATGCAATAGGCTATATTTCATTGTCGGTGCTTGTTGCGAGGGCGGGCAACCGGAGACGCCGATTGCGCCTCTCGTGGAATGCAAATAAACGGCCTGAAGAATCAGAGCCCGTGCTATAAAAGCAGCGACGGCTAAACTTCCGAGGAGGAGCGCGCATTGGCGCTGAAGAACAGACCGGTCCCGCGTGAGCCGTTGCTCGATGCCGATATCCATTCGGAAGGGTTCCGGCAGACGCGCGAAGCGCGCCGCAGCGCGCTGGTCGAGGATTATGTCGAGCTGATCGCCGACCTGATCGAGGACGGCAACGAGGCGCGCCAGGTCGACATCGCCGCTCGCCTCGGCGTCGCCCAGCCGACGGTGGCCAAGATGCTGACGCGGCTCTGCGCCGACGGGCTGGTGTCGCGAAAACCCTATCGCGGCGTGTTCCTGACCGAAGCCGGCCGCAAGGTCGCGGAGGAAAGCCGCATTCGCCACCAGACGGTGGAAGCCTTCCTGCGCTCCCTCGGCGTCAGCGCCGAGACGGCGCGCATCGACGCCGAGGGCATCGAGCACCATGTCAGCGCCGAGACGCTGGAAGCGTTCCGCAAGGCGATGACGGCCCGCTGAAACGCGCTTCATTGCCGAATTTTCGAACACGTTGCAGCATGTCGCGGCGAATAGGATTCGCCCGACCTGCCGTAAGCTTCTGATTTTGTGCGTGTCGTTATCCCGGAACCGAGGACGCTTCCGGGCGACATGCTTTAGCCGCTGGAACCGTCGGCGCTTATGCGCGTTGGCTCTCATCGCGCGCTTGTTGCGCGCCAGGGAGGAAGCTATTGGGCGTCGAGCAGGCACCGACCGAAAAAGGCAAGCAGGCAGCCACAGGACTGAAACAGGCGGCCGCAAGGGACGAGCGCAAGACCGAAGCCGAAACGGGACATCCGCTGAAGAAAGGCGCCGATCGTTTCGAGGAACGCTCGAAAAGCTCGGACGGCAAGAGCGCCGGTGCCAAGCAGAAAGAGTAGGCGGCGGTAATTCCGGATCGATGCAGATGACGATCGAGTGGCGCCCGCCCGAACGCTTTGTCTTTCAAGGACATTCCATCGCCTGGGGCGTGATGGGGGAAGGACCGCCCGCCGTCGTTCTCCATGGCACGCCCTTCTCCTCGGTCGAGTGGCGCCGCATCGCGCCATGGCTCGCCAAGCAGCGACGCGTCCACTATTTCGACATGCTTGGCTATGGCTGGTCGGACAAACCGGACGGCGACGTGTCGCGCGGCATCCAGAACGAATTGTTCGCGGCGCTCTGTGCCCACTGGAAGCTGGAACGGCCCGACGTGGTCGCGCATGATTTCGGCGGATCGACCGCTCTGCGCGGTCATCTGCTCAACGGGTTAAATTTTCGCTCGCTGGTGCTGATCGATCCGGTGGCGATCAGCCCGCAAGGCTCGCCGCTCGTCCAGGCAGCCAAACAGAACGAGAAGGTTTTTGCCGGGCTGCCCGCCTATGTTCACGAAGCGATCTTGCGCGCCTATGTCAACGGCGCGACTTACAATCCGTTGCGCAAGGACGAGATGCAGGCCTATCTGCGTCCATGGCTTGGCGACGAGGGCCAGAAAGCATTCTGGAGGCAAGTCGCACAGATGGATGACAAATACACCGAGGAGGTGGAGTGGCGATATGGCGAAATCCGGTGTCCGGTCACCATCCTGTGGGGCGACAATGACGATTGGATTCCGGTAAAGGACGGCCGGGAGCTGGCGCGGCGCATTCCCGGCGCGACGTTTCAGACAGTCCCTGATGCCAAGCATCTCGTCCAGGAAGATGCGCCGGAAGCGATCGCCGCCACGGTCCTTCAGTTCTGGCGGAGCATGGAAGCCGGCTAGGACTGTTCGGAAGGAAGGTTTACTCCGGGGCTGTTGTCCAATCCCCGGACGGCTCACTCGCTGACATCCTGTTTCCAGCTGCGCGGATGGCCGTCGACGCGGAACTGGAAGATGAAATAGGGCGGGATGCAGGTGCCTTCGCCAGGCTTGGCCTCGGGTAGATCCTCATAGCCGGCGGTGCAGATATAGTCCTCGCGGCAGGGATGCGCCTTGCCGCAGGCGCGCAGGCCGGCAGTCTTGGTGAATTCCCTGGTGCAGAATTATGGTCCTTGCCGGACGCGATGCAGTCGTTGAAGCCGGTCTTGGCGAGACGACCGCAACTTGCCTCGTCGGGGAGCTTGTCGCAGCTCGCCTTGCGCAGCATGCCGCCGGGAAAGCCGCCGGTCTTCTGGTCGGGATTGTCGTAGCGCTGGCGTGCCGCGCCATAGCCGGCGAGCTTCACCACCGGCTTCTTGTCGCGCGCGGGTCGATGCCACAATCCTTGGCGGTGGCGGGCGACAGGCGGCAATACCGGTCGCTGCCCCAGGTCGACATCCTGATCTCGCCGAATTCCACGGGGTCGCCGACCGCAATGCCTTTTTCGCTGACACAGGTGCCGAAGCCTGGATGGATGGCGCTTTCGTGGACACCGGCGCAGCGCAGGCCGGCACCGCAGGTCCAGCCCTTGAAGCTTTCATCCTCGCCGCGATAGCAGATCGAGCCCCAGCCATTGTAGAGGTCGGTGCCTTTCAGCGCCTCGGCGTAGCGGGCATCGGGGCGGGCGGCGAAGCCCCTGGTGAAATCCGGGTGGCCGCCGGCGGCGAATTCCTCGACGATGGCGCGGCGGCGCGGCAGGTCGGCGAAGAAGACGGCAGAGCCGGGCACGAAGACGGCGTTGCGGCGCGGCTCGCTCGCCGGATCGGCGCCGGTGTAGTGGAAGCCGGCGATGCCATGCGTCTGGTGGCAGCCGGTGCAGGACATCTCATTGAGGCGCAGGTTGAAGCCGGCGACCGATTTGATGGTGACGAGCGTGTTGCCCCTGGCGACATAGTCCTTCAGCGCCTTGTCGATGTCGGCGTCGTCGACCAGCCCAAAGACGATGTTGTTCTGCGAGCGGCTCAAGCCGCCGGGCGCTACCGACACAGCGCTCCTGGCCAGGAGTTTCTCGTCGACGACCAGCCGGCCATGGTCGAGGTCATAGATGTTGCGGTCGGTGAGCAGCCATTTGGCGAAGGCTGGCCTGTCGGCCAGCACGGTTGACCGGTCGATCTCGTTTTCCATCCTCGCTTCATAAAAGCTCGACTTCTCTGGATCCCACTTGAAGATCTTCAGGAGATACTCGGCATGGCCGCCGAAATCGCGTCGTGTCGAGGCCGACAGCCTGAGCACCTGCATGTTGAGTTCGAGGCGCATGATCTGCGAGGAATTCAGCATGGCGCCCGACAGCGGGCCTTCGTCGGAGCGCAGCCAGGCGGCGAGCTGTTCCGGCGGCAGGTCCTTTCGACCGGCGGCCAGCCAGCGCCGGGCGACGTCCGCGCAGGACGCGTCGGTGGCGCTCGGCAGGTTCTTCGAAGCGCGGGCCTGCGCCTTCCCGGGCTTGGCGTTGAAGACCAGGCTCATGGTCAACGGCAGGCGGGAGGAGATGCGCTGGCCGACCTTGCCCTTCACCGATTTTTCCTGAACAGAATAGTGGAAGCGGTAGATCAGCCGGATCTCGCCGCACTCGGTGTGGCCGAGATAACCTCGGTCCATGCGGTTGACGACGCCGGTCAGGTCGAGGGTCGAGCCGTCGTCGTCGATGTACTTGGGATTGAATTTCTGGCTGGTGTCGTTCGATTTCGCCATGGCCGCGACATAGGGGTCGGGGCTGGTCTTCGGCTCATCGGCGATCTCGCGCTTGACGGTGTCGCGCACCGTCGTCAGCGCCGGCACCGAAAACAGGCCGCGATTGTCGACGTCGCGGGTGAGGCCGAGGGCAGGGCCGAGCAGGCGGCTGATCGACAGGCCGCCACGCTCCAGCGCCTGCAAGGTGGCGGGATCGGTGACGGCGACGCTGGAATCGAGCGTGACGGCTCCGGCATTTTCAAGCCCGAGCCACAGCAGCGCCACCAGCAGCGACAGGAAACCTCCGATCGTCCTCAAGCCTCGAACCCCTCCCAATGCCAGCGATGCTACAGGCCTTGTGCGCTCCCGGCCAGTGTGGTGAAACGGCGATGCCCAGCGCTATCCTGGCCAGGAAAAATCCTGTGACTTGGAGCAACCATTGCGATAATTGTTTGTTGGGTTGAGCCGGCCTTGCCGGAGCAATGGGAAGTTTGCAGCGCGAGGAGTTGCCATGCTCTGGAGAGGCCGTCGTCAGAGTGACAATATCGAGGACGACCGCAGCGATGATGGCGGCGGCGGGATCGGTGGTGGTGGCGGCCAGTTCCGCATCCCGATCGGTGGCCGCGCCGGTGGCGGCGGCAGCATATTCCTCGTCATCCTGGTGGTGCTGGCCGGTTGGTATTTCGGCTTCGATCCCTCAACAATCCTCGGCGGCGGCGACGGCGGCCAGATATCGGACAATAGCGGCGGCCAGGACAGCAGCGGCACACCCGCCAATGACGAGATGAAGCAGTTCGTGGCGACCGTGCTCGCCGAGACCGAGGACACCTGGACCGGCATCTTCAAGTCGCAGGGCCTGACCTATGAGGACCCCAAGCTGGTGCTGTTTTCCGGCCAGGTCCGCTCGGCCTGCGGTTTTGCTTCCGCCGCGGCCGGACCGTTCTATTGTCCGGGCGACCACAAGGTCTATCTCGACATGACCTTCTTCCAGCAGCTCGACCAGCAGTTCGGCGCTTCAGGCGAGTTCGCCCGTGCCTACGTCATCGCGCATGAGGTCGGTCATCACGTGCAGAACCTCACCGGTATCATGGGTAAGTTCAACCAGATGCGCCAAGGCATGAGCGAAGCCGATGCCAACCAGCTGTCGGTGCGCATCGAGCTGCAGGCCGACTGCTTCGCCGGCGTGTGGGCGCACTACACCGGGCAGAAGGGTATATTGGAGCAGGGCGACTTCGAAAGCGCGCTGAACGCGGCCAAGCAGATCGGCGACGATACGCTGCAGAAGAAGATGCAGGGCTATGTCGTGCCGGAAAGCTTCAACCACGGCACCTCGCAGCAGCGGCAGACCTGGCTGACGCGCGGCTACAAGAGCGGCAAGCTGTCGGACTGCAACACGATGAGCGGTTCGCTGTAATCACTTGTTTCCCTGCCCTCCCTGACCGCTAACACGCCGTCAGGGAGTGTCAGGATCAAAGCTTCCTGCCTGTTCCCGCATTGTTCCTTTTCGCCGGCTCGCCTATAAGGTGCGTCCACCCGCGCCCCAGGGCGGCCAGAGGAGCTTGACCATCATGATCGACCCCAAGACCGCCAGGCGGGGCCTTGCGCTCGTTTTCACCACGCTGCTGCTCGACATTATCGGCTTCGGCATGATCATGCCGGTGCTGCCAGCTTTTCTCAGGGAATTGACCGGCGTCGGCATCAGCGAAGCAGCGATCGAGGGCGGCTGGCTGTTCTTCGTCTATGCTGCCATGCAGTTCTTCTTCGCGCCCATCATGGGCGGCCTGAGCGACCGGTTCGGGCGGCGGCCGATCCTGCTCGCCTCGGTGCTGACCTTTTCCATCGACAATTTAATCTGCGCGATCGCCTGGTCCTATCCGATGCTGTTCATCGGGCGTGTGCTCGCCGGCATTTCGGGCGCCAGCTATTCGACGACGTCGGCCTTCATCGCCGACATTTCGAACGACGAGAACCGGGCGAAGAATTTCGGCCTGCTCGGCATTGCGTTCGGCGTCGGTTTCGTCATCGGGCCGGTGCTGGGCGGCCTGCTCGGCACATTCGGCCCGCGCGTGCCGTTCTTTTGCGCCGCCGGGCTGGCCTTCGTGAACTTCCTGATCGCGATGTTCTTCCTGCCCGAAACGCTCGATGAAAAGCATCGCCGCCGCTTCGAATGGAAACGCGCCAACCCGGTCGGCACGCTCCTGCAGATGCGCCAGTATCAAGGCATCGCCTGGATCGGGCTGGTCTTCTTCCTGATGACGCTCGGCCACATGATGTATCCGGCGGTGTGGTCGTTCGTCTCCAACTACCGTTATGGCTGGAGCGAGCAGCAGATCGGCTTTTCGCTCGGCGCTTTCGGCCTGTGCGGCGCGATCGTCATGGGCACGGTGCTGCCGCGCGTCATCCCCAGGCTCGGCGAGTGGAGAACGGCGGTCATCGGCCTGACGTTCACGGCGGCCAGCGCCTTCGGCTATGCCTTCGCCTCGCAAGGCTGGATGGTCTATGCGGTGATCGTCGTCGGCTGCCTGGAAGCGCTGGCCGATCCGCCGCTCAGAAGCCTCGCCGCCGCCAAGGTGCCGCCTTCGGCACAGGGCGAGTTGCAAGGCGCGATGACCTCGATCTTCTCGATCACCTCGATCATCACGCCACTGCTCTATACCGCGATCTTTTCCTGGTTCACCGGGCCAAGCGCGCCTGTCACCTTCGGCGGCGCGCCCTATCTGGTCGGCGCGTGCTTCCTGATGCTGGCGGTCATCGTCTTCGTCACCAAGGTGGCGAGACCGTCGCCACTCAGCAGCACCTCGACCGACGTGGCCGAGGATGGAGCACAGGCATGACAATCACATCCGTGCTGACCGCCGACGGCGTGTCGCCGGCGCCGGCGATCTTGCGACCGTCGCCATCACTTGGCTACTGCGCCATCCGGCTGGTGCCGGTGCTCGGTTCGATGAAGCCGAGACGGGTGGCCGCGATGCCCAAGGCGCTGGAGATCAATCTCGACCGCCAGCAATCGTTTGCAATCCGGGAGGCCAACGAGGGCCGGCCGGTGGCGTAAGTTTGGAGCGTTTGCGACGGAGGCGCGAGAACGCCTCTTAAGCCCGCTCCACCAGCAATTCCTCGCCGCGTTTCTGGCGGATCAGGTTGACGAAGCGGCGGAACAGATAGTGCGAATCCTGCGGCCCGGGCGAGGCCTCGGGGTGATGCTGGACCGAGAACACCGGATGGCCGGTCAGCGCGATGCCGCAGTTCGAGCCGTCGAACAGCGAGACATGGGTTTCCTCGACGCCCGCGGGCAGCGAGTCGGCATCGACGGCAAAGCCATGGTTCATCGAGACGATCTCGACCTTGCCCGTTGTGTGATCCTTGACCGGATGATTGGCGCCGTGATGGCCCTGGTGCATCTTGGCGGTCTTGCCGCCCAGCGCCAGCGCCAGCATCTGATGGCCAAGGCAGATGCCGAACACCGGAATGTCGGTCTTGAGCAGATCCTGGATGACCGGCACGGCATAGCCGCCGGTGGCTTCCGGATCGCCGGGGCCGTTGGAGAGAAAGATGCCGTCGGGCTGCATGGCGAGAATTTCTTCCGCGTCGGTCTTGGCGGGAACGACGGTGACCTTGGCGCCGAGGCCGGCAAGCAGCCGCAAGATGTTGCGCTTGACGCCGTAGTCGATGGCGACGACATGCAGCGAAGGCTCGGCCTGTTCGCCAAAGCCCTCGTTCCACACCCATGGCGTCTCGCGCCAGACCGAGGACTGGCCCGACGTGACCTCCTTGGCGAGATCGAGCCCGATCAGGCCCGACCATGCGGCGGCGCGCCGCTTCAGATCGTCGAGGTCGAAGACGCCATCCGGTGCATGCGCGATGACGGCGTTGGGCATGCCCTTTTCGCGGATCAGCGCGGTGAGCGCGCGGGTGTCGATGCCCGAGAGCGCGACGATGCCGCGCTTCTTCAGCCACTGATCGAGGTGGCCGGCCGTGCGGTAATTGGACGGGTTGGTGACATCGGCCTTGAACACGGCGCCGACAGCGCCGGCGCGGGCGGCCGGGTTGAGGTCTTCGATGTCCTCGCCATTGGTGCCGATGTTGCCGATATGCGGGAAGGTGAAGGTGACGATCTGGCCGGCATAGGACGGGTCGGTGAGGATTTCCTGGTAGCCGGTGAGTGCGGTGTTGAAGCAGACTTCGGCGACGGCGGAGCCGGTGGCGCCGAGGCCGCGACCCTCGATGACGGTACCGTCCGCCAACACCAGAAGGGCGGTAGGCTTTTCAGTGGCCCAGGCGGGCGTCATCTCGGCCATGGCGGCACTCCTATCAGGCCGCGCGCTTCCATAGCCCGGCGGGCCTTCGCGCGGCAAACGGCGCGAAGCGGCGAATTCGCAGCCTCCACGCACCCAAGCTTCAGTTCATGCAAGGCCCAGTACATAGGGGAAGGGAGCAGGGCGGTCAATGATCATGCCAAATGCCGTCGCGATTTATTTCATTGAGGAATATCATAGGCTTGCCCTGGCATATCAGGGTTTGCGTTGGCCTGTCCCCGGCGCTATTGTCCGCGCCGACCGAAGGAGAGAGAGCAATGCGCGCGAAAATCGCCGAATCCCTGAAGACCGCGATGAAGGCGCAGGACAAGCACCGGCTGCCGACATTGCGGCTGATCCAGACCGCCATCCACGACCGCGACATCGCCAATCGCGGTGCCGGCAAGGAACCCGCCAGCGATGAGGAAATCCTGCAGATCCTGGCCAAGATGGTGAAGCAGCGCGAGGAATCGGCCAAGGCATTCGAGGACGGCAAGCGGCCGGAACTGGCGGCGCAGGAACGCGGCGAGATGGAGATCATCCGTGGCTTCCTGCCGACGCAGCTCGACGATGCGGCAGTCGCGGCGGCGGCGCGCGAGGCAATTGCGGAGACCGGTGCGGCCAGCCAGAAGGACATGGGCAAGGTGATTGCCGCGCTGAAGCAGAAATATGCCGGCCAGATGGATTTCGGCAAGGCGAGCGGCATCGTCAAGGGGTTGCTGCAGTAGGGCTTTTACCGTCGCGTCAGCGGCTTCCAACACGGCCCACTCGACGCCAAGCCGCGGCTCGCTATTAGGCCCGAGGCTCCAACGCGCGGCGCAATGCCGGCGCTTCCTGCTGGAGATGGTCCCACAGGCGGTTGGCGATCGGGCCGTGCGGCCGGTCGCGGCGGCGCGCCACCACCAATTCGTCGGTGCGGCCCGGCAGATGACTGCCGGCAATCGATAGTAGCTGTCCCCCGCGCAGCTCTTCCGCGATCAGGAAGCGGGGCAGGTGGCCCCAGCCGAGCCCTTGCAGGATGATTTCCTTCTTCATCGCTTGATCGGGGACCAGGCATTGCGGCGCGCCCTCGACCACGAAATAGTCCTGTCGTGGCGAATGCAGGGCGGTGTCGCGCATCACGCATTGCGTGAACGCCTGCATCTTCTCCAGTGTGATCGGTCGTTCGATGCGCTCGGGCAGGAAGCCCGGCGCCACCACGGGAATGAACGGCACCTTGCTGAGGTCGATCCATTCCACCCGCGCATCACCCTTGTCGATCCAGTGCAGGATGAGATCGGCCTTGTCGTCGAAAAGGCGCTCCCACGGGCCGCCGACGGCCTCGAAATGGAGATGCAGCCGGGTGCCGGGGCACTGGGCGAAGAACCGCCCGAGCATGCCCAGTACCTGCGGGCGCGGGCAGATGTCGCCGAGCACGACGTGGATTTCGCTTTCCTCGCCCATCGACAGCTGGGCGGCATGGACGCGCAGGCCTTCCAGTTCGCGCAGCATCGATTGCGCGCGCCGATGGAACGACAGCCCCGCTTTGGTCGCACGCACACGGTAGCCGCTGCGATCGAGCAGGACGAGGTCGAGCTGGCGTTCGAGCCTGGCGACGGCGGCGAACACCGCCGGATGCGAGCGGTGGAGCATGGCCGCGGCCGGCTGAAAGCCCCCGGTGCGGATCACGGCGTCGAAGCACTGGAGATCGTGCAAGGTGAAGTCGGCCATGTCAGCTTTGATTACAGAGATTGTCCTATCTTTGTAATATCACCAAAACACGGCCACAGCTACGTTTTGCCTCATTCAACGTTCCAAGAGGATTTCATCATGAGTGAGCTGAATTTCGTGACTGTCGGCGACGGCACGCGCATCGCCTACCGCTTCGACGGCGACGCCGGGAAGCCTGTGCTGGTGCTGTCCAACTCGATCGCCACCATGCTGCATATGTGGGATGGGCAGGTCGGCGAGTTGTCCAGACATTTCCGCGTTCTGCGCTACGACTTTCGCGGCCATGGCGGGTCGAGCACGCCAGTCGGCGCCTATTCACTCGACCGGCTTGGCCGCGATGTGATCGAACTCATCGATGCGCTCGGCCTTGGGCGCGTGCATTTCCTCGGCCTGTCGCTGGGCGGTTTCGTCGGGCAGTGGCTCGGCATCCACGCGCCCGAGCGGATCGACCGGCTGATCCTGAGCAACACCTCGTCCCATCTCGGGCCGGCAAGTTATTTCGACGAGCGGATTGCCGTCGTGCGACAGGCGCCGGACATGTCGGAAACCGCCGACGTGTTCCTCAACAACTGGTTCCCCGCGGACATGGTGGCGGCCAACGAACCCCTCATCGAGGAATTCCGCGCTATGCTGCTTGCGATCGACCGGCAAGGCCTGGCCGGCCTGTTCGCGGCGGTTCGCGATGCCGACCTTCGCCGCACGGTGGCGCTGATCTCCCGGCCGACACTGGTGATCGCCGGCGAGCACGACACGGTGACGGCGGCGAGCCATAGCGAACTGATCGCGGCCGCTGTCCCCGGGGCGAAGCTTGTCGTGCTGCCCGCGGTCCACCTGTCGAACGTGGAATACCCCGCCGAGTTCATGCAGGCCGTGCTCGATTTCCTGCGCTGAGCCGGAGCAGGGCGCCGTGGGTACGTCTCACGGCTCCTTGCAGATCGGCAGCGGCTGCGCAGGTGGTGCGGGATGATCCTTCTTGTACTGGGCGATGACAGGCTCGAGCATTTTTCGCGGCCAGAATTTCGGCTTGCCGATTTCCTTCAGGCACGATGCGTTCCAGTAGGTGCCTGAAGCGGAACGGCCGCTGGCAACGGCGGCGATATCGCGCGATTCCGGATAGATGTAGAGCGTCGTCGGATTGTCCTTCACCATCGAGATGAGTTGCGCGGCATCGGCCGGCGACCAGCTGGTGCAACCATTGCTGCGGCCGCCGGCATAGTCCACCAGTTTGCCGAACGGCACGAAGCCGTCATGGTCGGCATAGGAACTGTTCGGGGTCTTGCGCATGCACATGGTGCGCAGCACTTGCGCCGCGTGGCCGCCGATCACGCGCTGCCTTGCGTTGGCGACTTCGCCTTCACCGTCGAACTGGATGAAGGTGCGCTGGAAAGCCACGTCCTGTTTCGCGCCGGTGCGATAAAAGCCCTTGAACGAGGTTTTCGCTTCGCGGGTCATGTAGGCGCCGCCGGCGGTCAGTTCCGAATCCATGGCATTGCCGAAGTTCTTCGCGCAGCGCCTGCCGTTCGAAAAATCGACGGTGCCTTTCAGGTTCCGGCCGCCGCCGTGACCCGACGAAATCGCGCGAAACGACTGGCTGGCTTCGCATACGACATAGTAGCGGCGCCCGAGCACGCCATTGCCCAGATCGCCGGGACGGGTGGCATCCATGGCGAAGTAGCAGGGGTTCCGGACGGCGCCCTGCGCCACCTTCTTCAGGTAAAGCGCGCGTGCCCGCTCCAGCACGACTTGTGAGATCTGGCCATCGCCGTTGCCGACATGGGCCTCCAGCCAGGCCGGAATGGCGGATGGCGCGGCAAAGGACCGGGCCGATGCCATTAAGGCAACGATGATGACAAGAAGACTGAGGGCGACGACACCCAGCGGGACAGATCTCAACCGCACCGTACCCATTCTCCTGCCGAAGCCCTTTGTGATTCCCCGCGGAATCACCAGAGGACGATCATAAGACGCGGGGTGTCGTCAAGGCGAAACACATCTTGTTTAGCGCGTCGGCAAGTATGCGCGAAGAGACCAGGCCGACGCGCAACCATCCATAAGCTGCCATGCCGGGCCAAGGCTTGGGGCGGAGGCCTGCAAACGTCCCCAATTTTCGATCCGCCCGGATTGCGCTTCCAGCCGGCTTGAGCGCCCTGCTGTCGAAGGTTATGCCTGCCTCATTTATCAGGAGGCATCGATCATGGTCGAGATCGTGAAACCGGCGCTTGAACATCTGCCGTCCTACAAGGCGGCGCTCGAGCGCGGCTGGTCGCCGGACAATGTGCGGCTCCTGGAGGCGACGCGCGAGCAGCTCGCGGCCATAGAAGAAAATCCCATGGCGTTCCTCGCCGACCTCGATGATCCCGAGGCCAAAGGGCCGCCCATCGCCTTGCCCGACGGCACGCAGGTGCCGCGCCTGCCGGGCTTCCGCCGCTGGATCTGGGACGGCGAGGCGTCGGGCTCGATCGGCTTTCGCTGGCAGAAGGGCACGGCGGAACTGCCGCCGCACGTGCTTGGCCATATCGGCTACGCGGTGGTGCCGTGGAAGCGGCGGCGCGGCTACGCCACCGAAGCGTTGCGGCTGATGCTGGACGAGGCGAGGGCGGTCGGCCTGCCCTATGTCGTGATCACCGCCAAGCCGGGCAATCCGGCCTCGCACAAGGTGATCCTGGCCAATGGCGGCAAGCTCGTCGAGCGCTTCGTCGAGGACGCCGCCTATGGCGGGGCGGAGAGCCTGCGGTTCCGGATCGAGCTGTAGGCCTATCGCCTTTCGGCCTGGTCGCGCAGCCAGTCGGCGAGCGATGCGCGGTGCGCGCCGGCCCTGCCGGTGAAAGCCTCGGCGGAGAGCATGGAATTCAGCACCGCCTCCTGCGTCGCTTCCGCCGCCGCCCGGAAGAGAATGTCGATGCGTGCTTCGTTGAGCGCGACCAGCGGCACCAGATCGCGGGTTTCATCGTGGTCGACCGGGTTGCCGGTGCTGAAGGCAATGGCTATGTCGCCGCTGCCATTGCCCCAGAAGGAGCCAAGCCTGGCGATGCCAGCCCCAGTGCGGCGCGCCACGCGCTTGAGCTGGCGGTGTTCGAGCGGCACGTCCGTCGCCAGAACGATCATGATCGAGCCGCGTTCGGCCTCGGCCTGCCGCCTGGGGTCGGGCCGGCGTCCATCGGGCAGGACGAGGTCGCCGGGCCTGCCGAAATTCGACAGGACGAGGACGCCAAGATTATGTCCCTCGCCAAGCGCGATCTTCCTGGAAGCCGAGCCTATGCCACCCTTGAAGCCGAAGCAGCTCATTCCCGTTCCGGCGCCGACATTGCCCTGCTCGACCGCGCCCTCACGGGCATCCGCCAACGCGGCAAGGGCATGCTCCTCCGATATCGCCAGGGCCTGGATGTCGTTCAGCGCACCGTCATTGCATTCACCGACCACCGGATTGACCGTTCCGGTGGTGCGGCCGATATCCGGGTTCTGGCGGATGGCGTCACGGATCAGCGCCGTGGCGCAGGTGCCGACCGAGAGCGTGTTGGTCAAGAGAACGGGCGTCTCGATGGTGCCGAGTTCCTGCACCTGCGTCAGCCCGACCGTCTTGCCGAAGCCGTTGATGACATGGCTTGCCGCCATCACCTTGCCGCGGAACAGGTTTCCGCCATGCGGCAGGATCGCGGTCACGCCGGTGTTGATGTCGCCGTCGCGCAGCGTGCAGTGACCGACGCGCACGCCAGGCACGTCGGTGATCGCGTTGTGCGTGCCCGTCGGCAAGGTGCCGCAGGTCAGGCCGAAATCGGCGACAGTCCTTGCCATGTTATTCGGCGGCGGCCGGTACCGGCGGGCTGATGTCGCTGCGCCGTTCCCAAAGATGGGAGAGGACAGCCACAATCACGGCGACCAGCATGGCAAACGCGCCAACAACCGGCAAGCTGCGATAGCCGTAGCCGGCATTGAGCATGGCGGCGCCGAGCGACGCGGCCAGCGCGATGCCGATATTGAAGCCGGACGGAATGAGCGACGCGGCGAGGCCGGAGGCGTCGGCCGTCCAGGACAGGATGCGGGTCTGGATCGGGGTGCCGATGGCGAAGTTGAGACCGCCCCAGACGATGATCGCGACAACCATCGGCACGGGGTAGGGGCTGACGGCATATATGACGGCCAGCGTCACCGCCTGCAGGGCGAGCATGGTGATCAGCGACGGCATCAGTTTCCAGTCCGACAGTTTGCCGCCGAGGAAGACGCCAAGCGTGGCGCCGACGCCGTTGAGCAGCAGCACCCAGGGCACCAGGTTTTCGTCGAGCCCTGTCACCTCCAGCAGCGTCGGGGTGATGTAGGTGAACAGGCAGAACTGGCCGAGCATCAGCATCAGCATCAGGATCAGCGAGGTCCAGACCTGCTGGCGCGCCAGCACGCGGACCTCGCTGGCTAGGCTCGCCGCCTTGGCCTGATATCCGGTCGTGCGCGGCAACAGGGCCGCCATGGCCAGAGTTGCCGCCACGCCCAGTGCGCCCATCACCCAGAAGGTCGCGCGCCAGCCCCAGATGTTGCCAATGGCGGTGCCGGCCGGCACGCCGATGACGTTGGAGACGGTGAGGCCCGACAGGATGACGGCGACCGCCATGCCACGCTGATCCTCGCGCACCAGGCCGACGGCGACCACCATGGCGACGCCGAAATAGGCGCCATGCGCGACTGCCACGGCAATGCGCAGCAACAGCATCGAGGTGAAGTCGGGCGCCAGCGCGCAGGCCGCCTGGCCCAGGGTGAAGGCGACGGCGAGGCCGAGCAGCAAGGTCTTGCGCGGCAAGGACTTGGTGGCGAGCGCCAGCAGCGGGCCGCCGATGGCGATGCCGCAGGCATAGCCGGAGACGAGATAGCCGGCGGAAGGAACCGAAACGCCAAGCCCTTGCGCCACCTGCGGCAGCACGCCGGCGATGACGAATTCGGTGGTGCCGAAAGCGAAGGCGGCGATGAACAGGGCGATGAGCGGCAGCGACATGAGCAGAAACCCCCGAAATACAGGGCTCAAACCATGGATAGCCCGGGCAGGCAATCCAGAAATTGTCACGGTCGCTTTAGCTTTTCTTGACCAGATCCGTTGGGCACCGGTCCCGTCAGGTCACGGACTTACGTCCGTAAGGAACCTTCAGCCACGCCCGCTCGTGAAAATAATAAAGCAGCGACTTGGTGAAGACCTCCGTTACACCGATGGCGGCCGCAATCTTGACGCTTCCGGTCACCACCAGCGAGATTATCATCGTATCGATGGTGCCGGTCACCCGCCAGGAAAGCGCCTTGGCGAAACTGCGCGAATGGGTTTCCATCGATTTCCTCCCGGTGGAAACGGATTCTTAGCCGACGGATGGGTGGTTAAGCAAAGACTAATTTGGCCGTTCACGGCTGGAATGCCTACCCCTTGTTGCCAAGGTGGATGCCGCCGCGGCGAATCGTTGTCGCCTAGCTGGCCTTCAGCCGTGACCCCGTGAGCAGGCCGCGCTCTTCCAGCACGGGATAGGCCATCGAGGCCAGCAGCGAGTTGATCTGCTTCAGGTCGCGGATGGTATCGAGGTGGATCGAACTGGTTTCGACGCTTTTGGCGGTGCCTTCGCGCAGCCGCAGGAAATGGCTGGCGCTGGTTTCTTTTTCGCGGTCGCGCAGCTGGTCCTTCTCCAGCACCAGCTGGCGTGCGGTTTCGGCATCGCGCGAGACCAGCACGTTGAAGGCAAGCCGGGCATTGGCCAGCACCGAGGCGTGGAAGGCGCACAATTCGCTCCAGCCTTCGTCAGTGAATTCCAGCCCGCGTTCGAATTTCTTCTTCACATGGACCAGCATGTTGCGCACGACGATGTCGCCGACCTGCTCGAGCTTGACGCAGGCGCCGATCAGCTCCTGGCAGCGCAGCGCCTCGTCTTCGGTCATCGGGTTCCTCGTGACCTTGGCGAGGTAGAGCTTTATGGCCGCGTGCCTGCGGTCGACACGGTCGTCGAGCGCCGCCAGCGCCTTGATCTTGTCCGAGTCGGCGTCCTCATAGAGTTCGATGATACGCTTGAGCATGATTTCGACCGTCTCGCAGACCCGCACCACCTCGCGTGTGGCGTTGGCCAGAGCCTGGCTCGGCACATCGAGCGCGCTTTCGTTGAGCGCCGACAGTTCGACGACGTCGAGCGTGGCGGCCGGCGCCGGCTTGGCTCCGAGTGCCACGATCCTTTCGGAGGCTCGGTAGACCAAACCGGCCAGCGGCAGGCCGGCGAGCAGGATGATCACGTTGAACAGGATATGGGCGTTGACGATCTGATCGGCCGCCGTCGGGCCGAGGAAGGCGACATGCGGCCGGAAGATCATGAACAGGATCAGCATGACCAGCGAGCCCAGCCCGCGCATCAGGAGGTTGCCGACCGGCACGACGCGGACTTCGGGGCTGGCCGAGCGTGTCAGCATCGGCGCGATGAGCGATGAACCGAGATTGACCCCAAGGATGAGGACGAGGCCGAGTTCGGGGCTGATCAGACCGCGGCCGGCCAGCGTGGCCATCAACAGCACCGCCGCGATGCTCGACTGGAACAGCCAGGTGATCATTGCCGCCAGCAGGTAGGCGGTGATGGAATCGGTGGAGAAGTAATTGAGGATGACCGGCAGCAACTGGCTGTTGCGCAGCGGCTCGGACGCCTGGCCGATCATTTCGAGGGACAGGATCAAGAGGCCTATGCCGACCAGGATGCGGCCGATCTGGCGCCAGTCGCGCCGCTCGGTGGCCATGAACATCACCGTGCCTGATGTCAGGCAGAGCGGCACCAGCAGCGTGAGATCGAAGGTCAGCAGCTTGACCACCAGAGCCGAGCCGATCTCGGCGCCACGCACGGCCAACTGGCCGGCGGCGCCCGAGACGATGCCGGAACCGGCGAAGGAGCCGACCAGCAAGGTGACGGCGGTCGAGCTTTGCAGCGCGATCGCAAGGCCGGTGCCGGCCAGCACCGCCATGATCGGATTGCGCATGGTGGCCCGCAGACGATGACGCAGCACGTCGCCATAGGCGCGTTCGACGCCGGTCTTGACCATGCGGGTGGCAAACAGCATCAGCGCGACCGCGCCGGCCAGATGCAGAAGGACGACCGAGCCGCTCATCGCCGCGCCTGCGCGCGGGCATGGCCCACGCTTCGGGCAGCATGGCGACAGGGGGCGAAGACGAGGGCACGAATCATGGTCATGTCAGCCTTGGAATATAGCCGGAATATTTTAGCCGGATAATAAAAATTTGTCGATTTCAAGGGCCGCCGCGAGGCGACAGCCGGTGTCGGAAAATGGACGGGCCCGCAAATGGTTGCATGGTCCTAAGCCGTGGATTCGGCCGGATCCGCGACGCTTTTGGCGCCCTTCTTTGCGATGATGTTCAAATCTTTGGATTAACCGGCGGAATTCATTACATAATTGTAATGCTGGCGTTCAGTTTCGGTTCATCCCCTGGCCGCTATTCCCCTGGGCATCGACAACCAAGGAGACTTCTGATGAAACGCATTGTCCTTTCCGCTCTCGCCTTCTCGATGCTGGCCGCCACCTCGCTCACCGGCCAGGCAGCGCCGATGAACGCGCCAGTGGCGCCGCAGTCGAACTACGCCAAGGTCGACTGGCAGAAGCCCGCCAACCGGGATGTCAAGAAGCGCGTCATCCAGAAGCGGTTCGTCCAGAAGAAAGTGATCGTGAAGCGGAACCACTGGCGCAACGGCCAGAAATATTCCGGCTGGAGGCAGCACCAGCCGATCCGCGATTATGGCCGCTACGGCCTGCATCGTCCCGGCCGCGGCCAGGAATGGATCCGCGTCGGCAATGACTATGTGCTGGTCGGCATCCTCTCCGGCGTCATCTTCGGCGCGCTTGCCGCGCAGTAGTCATCTACGATAGCCGGCATGTCGCCGGCCTTTCGATAGCAGGCGGCCCGCAAGGGTCGCCTTCTTTTGGCTCGTCCTATCCAGTCTCATGCCGACCCACCTTGCTGAAAATATCACAATATGCGATATTTAGACGGTGAAGCGGGTCGTACTTCTACCCTTGGCGGCAAAAGCGTTGCGAAAGCATCGGGTCGATGCCGAGAGGATTTATCGAAGATCGAAACCTATGCCAGGGACGCGAGTACACTTGCAAACAGCGTCAAGGCCTTGCAGGGATCGTCGGCGCTGCGCTTAAAGGGTCGGCGGCTATCGCGTGATCTTCGAAGAGACGGATCAAGAGATCATCGTGACCAAGATCGGACCGCGTGGATCGGTATATGATTGAAGGAAATGCCGGGATGAACAACGTCGCCTATGTCACGACGCCAGGTGGCGAGGAACTGGCCATCCTGCCTCGCAGCGAACTGGAAGCTCTTCGTGAATCGCTGGAGCATGCGCAGGCGCTTGGCGGGTTTCGTGCCGGGCAGCTTCCCGGTCTTACGCCCGATGAAGCACGAGCACTTGTCGGCGCGGTCTCTCCGCTCGCTTTTTGGCGCAGATACCGCAAGCAGACCCAGGCCGTTCTCGCTGCCTCCGTGGGCGTGACCCAGAACTATCTTTCGGATATCGAGAACGGAAAGCGCGGTGGGGACGTCACGCTTTGGCTGCGGATTGCCCGTGCTCTCGAATTGCCGATCGAGAGTTTGGTCGACGACGGCGACTGACCGGCGGTACAGCGGGGTCGCCTTGCCCTGTGGAAACCGGGTATGGCCTCTATTGGCGGTCGTCTGAAATCGCGGGCATGATTATATGGTGACGAAACGAGTTCCCCGATGCGATTTCCGCCCGCCTTCCTTGACGAGATACGCGACCGCGTGCCGATTTCGCAGGTCATCGGCCAGCGCGTTGCGTGGGATCGCAAGAAGACCAATACGTCGCGCGGCGACTATTGGGCCTGCTGTCCGTTCCATGGCGAGAAGAGCCCGTCCTTCCACTGCGAGGACAAGAAGGGCCGTTACCACTGTTTCGGCTGCTCGGTCTCGGGCGACCATTTCAAATTCCTGACCGAGCTCGAAGGACTGAGTTTTCCCGAGGCGGTCGAGAAGATCGCCGACATGGCCGGCGTGCCGATGCCGGTTCGCGACGCACAGGAAGAGCGGCGCGAGCAGGAACGCGCCAGCCTGACCGATGTCATGGAGATGGCGACCGCCTTTTTCCAGGAGCGCCTGCAAGGGCCCGAGGGTGCCAAGGCCCGCGCCTATCTGCGCGATCGCGGGCTGACGCCGGCGACACAGCAGTCGTTCCGGCTCGGCTTCGCGCCCGACAGCCGCAATGCGCTGAAGGAGCATCTGGCGGCCAAGGGTGTGCCGAAAGGCGATATCGAGGCCTGCGGGCTGGTGCGCCATGGCGACGACATTCCGGTCTCCTATGACTGGTTCCGCGACCGCATCATGTTCCCGATCCCGGATTCGCGCGGCAAGATCATCGCCTTCGGCGGCCGCGCGCTGGCTCCCGACGCGCTCGCCAAATACATGAACTCGCCCGATA
This sequence comes from Mesorhizobium salmacidum (SeqCode), assembly GCF_037179605.1. Classification (NCBI taxonomy): domain Bacteria; kingdom Pseudomonadati; phylum Pseudomonadota; class Alphaproteobacteria; order Hyphomicrobiales; family Phyllobacteriaceae; genus Mesorhizobium; species Mesorhizobium salmacidum (SeqCode). The sequence continues at coordinate 78,204 of NZ_JAPYKS010000018.1, read as the reverse complement.
CCGAGCTCTTCCACAAGGGTAACGTGCTCTACAATTTCGCCCGCGCCCGGCAAGCCCTGTCAAAGGGGGCTCTGGCCAAGGGCGGCACGGTCATCGCGGTCGAAGGCTACATGGACGTGATCGCGCTGGCGCAGGCGGGCTTCGAGAATGTCGTGGCGCCGCTCGGCACCGCGCTCACCGAAAACCAGCTCGAACTGTTGTGGCGCATGGCGCCGGAGCCGATGCTGTGCTTCGACGGCGACAAGGCCGGGCTGAAGGCGGCCTGGCGGGCCGCCGATCTGGCGCTGCCATCGGTGCAGGCCGGACGCTCGGCGCGCTTCGCGCTGCTGCCGGAAGGCAAGGATCCCGACGATCTGGTCAAGGCCGAGGGGCCGGAGGCCTTCCGCGCCGTGCTGGCCGATGCGCGGCCGCTGGTCGACCTGTTGTGGATGCGCGAGACGGCGGGCGGCGTCTTCGACACGCCCGAGCGGCGGGCGGAATTGGGACAGACACTGCGGGAACTCAGCAGCCGCATCCGCGACGAAAGCACGCGCTACCACTACCAGCAGGAAATGCGCGAGCGGGTGCTGAGCTTCTTCGGCTCCCAGCGCAATGCGCGGCAAGGCCGTCAGGATGGCGGCCGGCCCGGTCAGCGCGGCCAGGGCAAGCCCGCACCCGGCGGGCAATTCGCCAAGGCAGGCGGCGGGCGCATGGCGATCACCGAAAGCCTCGGCCAGTCGGCGCTGGTCAGGCGCGGCGAGGGGATGTCGGTGCGCGAGGCGACGATCATCGTGGCATTGGTCAACCACCCGGCGCTGATCGACGAGAATTTCGCCCATGTCGAGTTCCTCGACCTCGCCAATTCCGACCTGAGGCGTCTGCACGCCGCCATCCTCGACGCGATGGCGCATGACATGGCCAATGACCGCCACGCCGTGGTGGCGACGATCGAGCGCGCCGGCTGCGCCGAGATCTGGGAGCGCGCCGTCGGCCTGATCAAGCGGGCGCGGCAATGGCCGGCACTTGAGACGGCGGCCCTCGAGGATGCCCGCGACGCTCTGAACCAGGCGTTGCACTTGCAGCGCAGCGCGCGCACCTTACATAAGGAGCTGAAACAGGCGGAAGCGGCCCTCGAAGCGGATCCTTCGGACGAAAACTTCCGCCATCTGATCGAAATTCAGGCGCAATTTCAGGATGTACAAGCGACGGAAGCGCTGATCGAAGGATTTGGTGTTTCGTCGGGCAGGGCTGGGCGAGCCTAAGTGCATGCGAGCGCGAAATGAAGGCGCGGCCACGCTTCCCCTGGGGGCGAGGCGCGCTAAGTCGGGTAATTGATTCGCTTTTTTCATGCGAATCATGCCAGAGGCGCTTGACCTTCGGACAGAATGGCGGAATCAGGACGATTCGAAACGTTAACCCGCACCCGCGTCGACGGGAAACAAGCGATGCAAGGTACTTGATCACTGGACAGGCGGCCCGCCTGACACAGATATCAGGGTTAATCTGGACTTAATGTATGCCGCCCAAGAGTGGAACCCGGTTTTGGGGCAACGGCATGCACCAAACAAAAGAGTGGATGCAGCTCATGGGCCGGGTGAAGCGCGTTTAGAAAAACGGGCGTATCCGATTTAACTGGTCCGACAGCTGACGCGGCCCCCATGGCCGGCCGCTAGGAGAAGATAAAGACTATGGCGACAAAAGAAAAGGAAGAGGTCGAGACCGAACGCGAAGGCGCCACCGATGGGCCCTTGCTCGACCTTTCCGATGATGCTGTCAAGAAGATGATCAAGGCCGCCAAGAAGCGCGGCTATGTCACCATGGACGAGCTGAATTCGGTGCTGCCTTCCGAGGAAGTGACCTCCGAGCAGATCGAGGACACGATGGCGATGCTGTCCGACATGGGCATCAACGTCGTCGAGGATGACGAGCAGGGCGAAGAGGCCGAGGCCGGCGACACAGCCGCCGATGCCGAGGAAGACGCCAACGAGCTTGCCGAGCAGACCGGCACCGCGGTCGCCGCCACCACCACCAAGAAAGAGCCGACCGACCGCACCGACGATCCGGTGCGCATGTATCTGCGCGAAATGGGCTCGGTCGAGCTGCTGTCGCGCGAGGGCGAAATCGCGATCGCCAAGCGCATCGAGGCCGGCCGCGAGACGATGATCGCAGGCCTCTGCGAAAGCCCGCTGACCTTCCAGGCGATCATCATCTGGCGCGACGAGCTCAACGAATCCAAGATCCTGCTGCGCGAGATCATCGACCTCGAAGCCACCTATGCCGGCCCCGAAGCCAAGCAGGCGCCGGTGGTCGAACGTGTCGAGGAAGCGCCCAAGGCCGAGGAAAAGCCGCGCCGCGGACGCGACGATGAAGACGACATCACCAATGTCGGCGCCGATACGCGCGGCATCGGCGACGACGACGAGGAAGACGAGGACGAGGCGAGCCTGTCGCTGGCGGCGATGGAAGCCGAACTGCGCCCGCAGGTGATGGAGACGCTCGACGTCATCGCCGACACCTACAAGAAGCTCAGGAAGCTGCAGGACCAGCAGGTCGAGAACCGGCTGGCCGCCGCCGGCACGCTGTCGCCCAGCCAGGACCGCCGGCTGAAGGAGCTGAAGGACCAGCTGATCAAGGCGGTGAAGTCGCTGTCGCTCAACACGGCGCGCATCGAGGCGCTGGTCGAGCAGCTCTACGACATCAACAAGCGCCTGGTGCAGAACGAGGGCAAGCTTCTGCGCCTCGCCGAAAGCTATGGCGTGCGCCGCGAGGAGTTCCTGAAGGAATATCAGGGCTCCGAACTCGATCCGAACTGGACGCGCTCGATCGCCAACCTGACCTCGCGCGGCTGGAAGGAATTCACCAAGAACGAGAAGGATGCGATCAAGGATCTGCGCGCCGAGATCCAGCACCTGGCCACCGAGACGGCGATCTCGATCCTGGAATTCCGGAAAATCGTCAACCAGGTGCAGAAGGGCGAGCGCGAAGCCGCGATCGCCAAGAAGGAAATGGTCGAGGCCAATCTGCGCCTCGTCATCTCGATCGCCAAGAAGTACACCAATCGCGGCCTGCAGTTCCTCGACCTGATCCAGGAAGGCAATATCGGCCTGATGAAGGCTGTCGACAAATTCGAATACCGCCGCGGCTACAAATTCTCGACCTACGCGACATGGTGGATCCGGCAGGCGATCACGCGTTCGATCGCCGACCAGGCCCGCACCATCCGCATTCCGGTGCACATGATCGAGACGATCAACAAGATCGTGCGCACGTCGCGCCAGATGCTGCACGAGATCGGCCGCGAGCCGACGCCGGAGGAATTGGCCGAAAAGCTCGCCATGCCGCTCGAAAAAGTGCGCAAGGTCTTGAAGATCGCCAAGGAGCCGATCTCGCTCGAAACGCCTGTCGGCGACGAGGAGGATTCGCATCTGGGCGATTTCATCGAGGACAAGATGGCGATCCTGCCGATCGACGCGGCGATCCAGGCCAATTTGCGCGAGACCACAACGCGCGTTCTGGCCTCCCTGACGCCGCGTGAGGAGCGCGTGCTCAGAATGCGCTTCGGCATCGGCATGAACACCGACCACACGCTGGAAGAAGTCGGCCAGCAGTTCTCGGTCACCCGCGAGCGTATCCGCCAGATCGAAGCCAAGGCGCTGCGCAAGCTCAAGCACCCGAGCCGGAGCCGCAAGCTGCGCAGCTTCCTGGATAGCTGAGACCTGCCAATCGCATTGGAGATAAAGGGCGCCACGAGCGCCCTTTTTCATGGCGTGTTCGCTCCTGCGACCCGCGACCTTAGGGAGGATAATTTCGCCTCGGACGCATTTTCTGGGCGACAACCCCGGAAAGCCCGCCCCGGTCGAGGCCGTGTCGACAGACCCACGGCCTGAGTGCCGTGCTCCGTGGCCCCGGAGGGAGGTGTGCCATGACAAGCTACATCGTGCTGATGAACTGGACCGAGCAGGGCGCCAAGAACGTGCGCGAATCCCCGAAGCGGCTCGACGCCGCCAGGAAGCAACTGGGCGAAATGGGCGGATCGTTCAAGGCGTTCTACCTGACCATGGGCGAGTACGACATGGTGGCGGTGGTCGAGGCGCCCGACGACGCGGTCCTGGCGCGTTTCTCGCTGATGCTGGCGGCAGCCGGCAACATCAGGACGCGGACGATGAAGGCCTTCCCCGAATTCGCCTATCGCGAGATCATCACCTCACTTGGATGATGAGGTTTGCGGACAGCCGGATCAGGTGCCGCCTCAACGGCTCTTGATCCGGTGCGCGTTCCGACAGATTTGACAGCTGCCTCGGGACAGGACGCCTCGCCCTGGCGGCCAAGGAGAGATCGCATGAACAATTTTTCGATACTGGCCGTCGGTCTTGCCTTGATGTCGTCGATGCCCATCGACGCCGGCGCCGCGCAAAAACCGGTCGGCATGGCCAATCGGCATCGGTCCACTGCGGTGCGATCGGCGGCCGCTTCGTGGTTAGGAAGGACAAGGCCGGCAACGAATACGGGTTTTGCCGCCTGCCCAGCGGTCGCCTGTGCGAGGAGTGGGCGCTGTTTCGCGACAACAAATGCGTCGGGCCGAAGGCGGCGATGCGCGGCAAGTGACTGGTAGCGGAACCACGCCTTTGCTGACCGTCTGGTACAACACGCGCTGTCCGGTCTGCGATGCCGGCATCGACCGGCAGAAGCGGCGGCTGATCGAGGCGGTCAAGGCCGGTCGGGTCGAATTCCGCGATATCAACCTGGAGCCGCATGCGCTGTCGTCGCATGGCGTCTCGCTGGAGGACATCCGCCGCCGGCTGCATGCCGCCGATGCGGCTGGCAATTTGCTGATCGGCGCCGACGTGGCGATCGCGGTTTTGCTGTTAACGCCCGGCGAGGGCTGGCTGGCGAGCCTGTTCGGCAATCGGCTCATGCTGCCGCTTACCCGCCTTGCCTATGATCGCTTCGCCGACCTGCTCTACGGCTGGAACCGGCGCAAAGGCCGCTGGTAGTCCATTCGCACTCCGTCCATTCCCATCAAGCCTGACGCTTCGATGCCACGATGTCGCTTGGCTCGCATCAGATACATCGTAAGATATATCTTGACTCGACAGCACTGCGCGCCTAACTAAGATATATCGTAAGATAGAACTCAAGGAGCAATCAATGCACAGACACAATCATTCCGATCATCATCATTTTGGCGAGCGCATGTTCATGCACATGGCCGGCAAGTTCGGCGGCAAATTTGGTGGCAGAGGGGGCGGCGGCTTCGGTCCGTTCGGCGGCAGGGGCGGTGGCCGCGGCCCGGGCGACATGTTCCGCGCCGGACGAATGCTCGCCGACGGTGACCTCAAGCTGATCACGCTGTCGCTGCTGGCCGAGGCGCCACGCCATGGCTACGACATCATCAAGGCGCTGGAAGAGCGCACCAGCGGCATCTACAGCCCGAGCCCGGGCGTGGTCTACCCGACGCTGACCTTCCTGGAAGAGGCCGGCTACGCCGTGTCGACGAGCGAAGGCAACAAGAAGGTGTTCTCGATCACCGAGGCCGGGCAGGCGCATCTGGCCGACAACCGCGAAATGATCGACGGCGTGCTCGATCATCTCGAGCGCTTCGGCCGCAAGATGGCCAAGGCGCGCGACTGGTTCGGCTGGAACGATGACGGCGAGGACCGCCGCAGCGGCCGGAGCGGCCGTGGCGAGCGCTCGGAAACGCGCGACGAATTCCGCGCCATCCGCCACCGGCTCCGCGCGGCCCTCGGCGACATCGTCGATGCCCCAGCCGAAAAGCAGGCCGAGGCGATCGCCATTCTGGAAGCCGCCGCCGAAGCGCTGGAAGCGCTGTCGCACCGCTGAGGCGGGCAAGCTTTCCTCTCACCCCGCTTTGCGAGCGCGAGGACGCAGAAAAGCCCGGGGAGACCCGGGCTTTCTCGTCAGGCCGTGCCGGCATCATTCCTTGCCGACATATTCGCTGATCAGCTTTTCGTTGCGCGCCTTCTCGATCTTGGCGGTGGTTTCGGCGGAGATGCGCTCGTCGGTGCGGTACTTGACCAGGTTCACCAGGCTGCCGGTGAGCAGCAGGATGCCCATGGCCCAGTAGCCCTTGGTCGACAGGTCGACCGGCGCCAGCCACAGGGACAGGCCAAGCATGAAGTAGGCGGCGCCGACCGAGACGGTGTTGAACATGATGTAGGTCTGATTGCCGTTCATTGTCGTGTTCCTTTGATTGGATCGAAGTTGGGTTTAATGTGGTCGTGGTCAGGTCCAAAAATCTTCAGTTGATGGTCTTCAGGCGCTCGAGCACGTCCCTGGCGCGCACCTTCACCGCCGGGCCGTGCCCGGCGTCGGCAAGGCGGTCGCGGATCGCGTCATGACGAAGCTCGCCGTCGATTTCGTCGAGAATGCCGGCTTCCTCGAACGGATCGCTGGCTCCCTTGATGCGGGCCAAAAGCCCCTCGGCGTCGCTGAGGCTCGCCGAATGACCGATCGACCTGAAGAGGCGTGACTGCGCCTTGCGCTCGGCATCGATGGCCCGGGCCGAGATCATGCCCTGGTTGAGATCGATGATGCGGCGGTGCGCCCGCTCCACCGAAACGCGCATCCGCAAGGTCTTTTCGCCAAGGCTTTGCACTTTGGCGCGGCGGACCTCGCGTTCATTCTCCAGTTCGGCGATGGCCGCGGCACCGCTTTCGGCCAGCCCGCTGTTGCCGGCGGCCAGCGCGCTGATGGTGCGTGTCTCCAGGTCGGCGTGGCGGCGGTCGAGATGCTCGAGGCCGGCCTGTTCGGCACGCTGGCGCACGATCAGTGAGGCAAGCGTCTGCTTGGCGGCGGCAAGTCCCGCCTCGGCATCGCGGATGCGCTGCGCCAGAAGGTCGATGGCGAAGCGATCCTTCAGGCCGTCCTCGGCCCGTGCGCTGGCGCCGTCGAGCAGTGTTCCGATCAGGCTAAGCATGGTTCTTCTCCCTTCGAAGTTTTCGTGAACAATGTTCACAAACTCAACATAGCGGGCAAATGAAACATTGTTCAAGATGATGAACGCTGTTCACGATATCCGAGATGTGGTAAACGAAGGGAAATCGGGGGGCGAAAAAGCGTGCCTTCGAAGGCACGCGCATCCAAAAAGGACTGCTATGGCGCTCGACAAGGAAGAGACCGGCGAGCGGGTGCTGGCCATTGCCGAGACGCTGCTCAACGAAGGCGGCATGGACAATCTGAAGGCCAGGACCATCGCCGAACAGGCGGGCATCTCGGTCGGCTCGGTCTATAATCTGTTTTCCGATCTCGACGGTGTGCACCGCGCCGTCAACATGCGGCTGCTCGACCGGCTGGGGATCGCGGGCGCTGCGGCGATGGCCGATCTTGGCAGGCGCGGCATCACCGACGTGCGCCAACGGCTGATGGTGCTGGCCGGCGCCTATGTTCGCTTCGTCGAGGCGCATCCCGGTAGCTGGCCGGCGCTGCTGGCCTTCAACAGGCGGCGTCCTGTGCTGACCGAGCCCGACGTCTACGAGGCACGGCTCGATCAGTTGTTCGAGATCATCGCCAGCGTCCTTGCCGATGGCGGCTTCGATCTCGACGAGGACACGCGCCGGATCGCCGCGCGAACCCTCTGGTCAAGCGTGCATGGCATCGTCACCAGCGGGTATGCGGGCAGGTCCGTTAGCCGGCAGGCCGACGAGATCGACCGGCAGATCGAGCTCCTGGTCGCCGTCTTCATCAGGGGGCTGGAACGCGGCGGCACATTCGCGCATGCTGGGCCGACAGCGTCGTGAATCGCATACCGACGGCGATCGCAGGCGGCAAGGAGATTTGAGCGATGTCTTTTCTGAAACGTCTTTTCGGCGGCGGTGGCGGCGAAGCGGCCGAGCCCGCAAGTGCCGCGCCCGCCAAGCAGGTCGAGCACAAGGGTTTTACGATCAGCGCCACGCCCTACAAGACCGAAGGCCAGTACCAGACCTGCGGCGTCGTCTCCAAGGAGGTCGATGGCGTGGTGAAGGAGCACAAATTCATCCGTGCCGACCGTTTCGCCGGACTGGACGACGCCGTCGACATCTCGATCAAGAAAGGCATCCAGCTCGTCGACGAGCAGGGCGATCGGATTTTCGGGTAGGGTCCAGCCGTCTCCAAAAGAGCGTGGATCGCGCGTGAGGGGCCTTACACCCTCGAGCACTCCGTGAAGCGCTCGAGGTCCTTGGCTGGCGTGCCATCCAGGTGGGTATTAGCCGCGCTTTTGGATGACGCCGTAGAGCACGTTGCGATTCTCGCCGAAGTACACTTGCGCCTCCACGGTGTTGCGGTCGACGCTGGCATTGATGATGTTCCACATGTCGACTTCCGACCGCAGCAGCAGCACCCAGTCCATGAACGTTTCCCGGTAGCCGGCGTCAGGAGTGCCCTCGGCGTAGTTCGCAAACAGGAATGTCCCGTTCGGCTTCAGCATCTGCAGACAGGTCTTGGCGAGCTTCACGGCGACGTTGTGCTGAAGGTAGTCGTAAAGCCCGGAGGCATAGATGAGATCGAACTTGCCAAGCTTGTGGCCCCTGGTGAGCACGGTCCGTACCGAGCCGTCGATGGCCTCGACCGCGGTGCCTTGGAAATCGCGCGCGATCAGTCCGACGCTCTGGGGATCCTGGTCGAGCGCGACCCAGCGCTTGAGGCCGCCCTCGGCCAATGCGGCCGAACGGTTCGCTTCGCGCAGATGGCCGGCCGCGATAGCCAGGACTTCGGTTTCCGGTCCATTCTTGGCCGCGGTCTCATCGACATAGCGGGTCAGCAGATCGCGGCGCTCCCGTGCCGCGACGCATGACGGGACGTTCTGGGTATGGCTGTAAAGCGCCTTGCCGATCTCCGAGGCGTTCGCCACGCTCTCGGCCACGTGCGGGTCACAATAGATGTAGTCGAGCAACTGCGCGTCGCCGGAATAACCCCTGGGCTTGGTGAAGGACCAATGCGTCAGCGGATCCTCGAGAAAGTACTTCTGGATCGGGTGGTTCTGCGCCACCGGTATCAAGGCTTGCCACACGTCGGGATGAACCTTGGCACGCAACGCGTTGAGAAGCGACAGCAGCCGGCGAACGATCTCGGCGGGAAATTTTTGCTGCTCGACCTGTTGCTGTGTCGCGTGGAGGATGAGCGCCAGCTCCGCGCGAGCGGTTTCGAACGCTTCGCCATGATGCTCGGGCTTTCCTCGACGGAGACCACTGGCAATTGCCTCCGCGGTAATCAGACTCTGGCCATCAAAGACAGTTTGCACACCAAGACTCCATAGTTAACAGTCAGTTAACTTATTGCTTAGAATATTCGAATTGCCAATGTCGGGCCGCGGGCATTTTATCGGTATGATTAATTTCCCGCTAACCATGTCAATTCTTTGGGGTTTTTAAGGAGGGGATTCCGGGTTCGAGTTAACGGAAACTTGTCCTGCGTCATTGCATTTGATCGCGCGGCAAGAGATGTCGCGCCCAAGGAGTCGGTCTGCGTTGGGGGCAGAAGCTGCAAAAGAATTCGGAACGCGAGATGCCCTTCAGCCGGGATTTGTCGTGAACGAACGCGCGTCATCCAGAGTGGCCGATGCGGTCGATTCGGAACCGCACGATCCCCGCCAGGAGTTGGGGGCGGCTGAACTTCGCATCCTTTACCGTACGGAAGCCCAGGCGAAGCGAAGGAAGGAAGCCAGGCCAGGCCTTTGGATCGCCGTCGTCATCTATGTCTTGTTTTCGGTATCGGATCTGCTGCTGATACCGGATGTGGCCGCCCTCACGATCACGGCCCGCTTCGCTGTCGGACTGACCGCACTGTTGGTCCTGGAAGCACAGCTTCGCCGGGGAGCCGCCACGGACTGGCTTGACGTAACCTGCGCCGCGGCCATCATCTTCGGCTATATCGGCTGGCTTTACCCCGCCTCCATGGGGGCGAACAAGGAAACCGTCGCCTATTATATGGTCTTCGGCACCATTTTCATGATGAGTGCCAATCTCTTCTTCACGTTCCGGTTCAAAGTGTCGATCATAACGTCGACTATAATTTTGTGTATCTTGTATGTGGTGAACTACTTTCTACCCGCGTCGCTGGCATACAAGATGGTATTTGGCACTTTCTACGTTTCGTGCTTCACGTTCACATCCTATGTGAACTGGAAGCTGAACGAAGAGCGCTACAACGTCTTCCTCAACGCGCTGGAAGCCAAGATCCAGCACAATGAGGCCACCGAGCGCGGCAAGGCCCTGCTCAGGCTGTCGCGGACGGATCCGCTCACAGGCCTGGAGAACCGGCGCGCCATCGACGAGAAACTGCGCGACTACTGGAATGACTGGCAAAAGCTTGGCCATGGTTTTGCGGCGATCCTCATCGACGTCGACTTCTTCAAGAAGTTCAACGATTGCTATGGCCATCAGGAGGGTGACCGTTGCCTGATCCAGGTCGCCGAGGCGCTCAGCGACCTGATCAAGCAATATGATGGCTCCATCGGGCGCTATGGTGGGGAGGAATTCATCGTCCTGGCTCGCATGGGCAGGAAAGACCAGGTCGCGGATCTCGCCGAAGCCATTTGCCGCACGGTCGAGAATCTGGCGATCGCGCACGAGTTGCGGCGGGATGGCATCGCGATCGTGACGGCGAGCGTAGGCGCGGCATTCACCAGGAAGCAGACCGCCGCCAAGCTGGAGAAGATCATCCACGAGGCCGATCGAGCGCTCTATCTGGCAAAAGCCGGCGGCCGAAATTGTGTCCGGCTGTTCGATCCGACCGATCCCCAGAGCAGCGACGAGAGCGAGAATCTCGCGGCTTTGCTGAAGATCGCGATCGGCCAGGATCTCGTTTCGCTTGTCTATCAGCCCATCCAGGACGTCGCGTCGGGCCGGGTCGAGGCCGTGGAGGCGCTGATGCGTCTCAAGATGCTCGACGGAACCCTGGTTCCGCCGAGCCTGTTCATTCCCGTCGCGGAGCGAACCGGCGCCATCCTCGAGCTCGGGCGTTGGGCGATAAGGACCGTGTGCGCCGAACTCCTGGCGCAGGATCACGTGCGCGTCGTCAGCGTCAACGTCTCGCCGATCCAGCTCAAGACGCCCGGCTTCGCGACATCGGTCGCGACCATTCTGGGCGAGACCGGCGTCACCGGCAACAGGCTGGCCTTCGAGATCACCGAGGGGCTGGAGATGGAGATGCACTCCGACATCCTGCGCTGCATCAGCGATCTGAAGCTGCTCGGAATCAGAATATGGCTCGATGATTTCGGGACGGGCTTCGCCGGCCTTTCATGGCTTCGTCTCATCGATTTCGATACGGTCAAGATCGACCGTTCGTTTCTCCACGACTGCGGCACCCCCAAGGGCATGGCGATGCTGCAGGATATCATCGCGCTGGTCAGAAATCGCGGCCACAAAATCCTGGTCGAAGGGGTGGAGACCGAAGAGCAGATGCTCCTCATGCGCCAGTTTGGCATCGACAAAGTCCAGGGCTTTCATGTCGGCCGCCCGGCTCCGGCCGCGAATTTCCAGACCAAACGGGCCATTCAGAAGCGGCCGTTCACGGTTCTCAAGTCGGCGTGACGCCGAAGCAGGCGGTGGCTTGACCGGCCATGGCCCGTCAAGCCCGTTTGTCATCTGGCCACGATTGCCGTCCGGCCGTGTCTCCTGATTTTATGCGTGTCGTTATCCCGGAACCGAGGAGACTTCCGGGCGACATGCACTATGCCGTCTGCAACGCCGTGCGTGGCAGCGGCGGGAAGGCGATGGCTATGCCCGCGGCACCCAGGCCGATGAGAGCCGAGCCGATGAACAGCCAATGGTAGCTGGCATAGGCGTCGAAGATCATGCCGCCGGCAAGCGGCCCCAGCGCCATGCCGAGGCTGGAAAGCATGGTGGCGGCGCCGAACACGGTGCCGAGAATGCGCTGGCCGAAATATTCGCGCGCCAGCACGGCGTAGAGCGGCATGACGCCGCCATAGGTGGCGCCGAAGATGACGGCCAGCATATAGAACTGGTCGAGCTGGCTGATCGAGAGATAGGCGGCAATGACGATCGCCTGGATCGCCAGCCCCGCGATCAGCACCGGCTTGACGCCCAGCCTGTCGGCCAGCACGCCGTAGAGCAGCCGGCCGCCGAGGCCAGCCAGACCCTCGACACTGTAGATCGAGACCGCGGCCATCGGGGCGACGCCGCACAGCATGGCGTAGCTGACCATGTGGAAGATCGGGCCGGAATGGGCCGCGCAACAGGCGAAGAAGGTTAGCCCCAGCACGATGAATTGCGGCGAGCGCAGCGCCTGCCCGACCGTCAGGCCGGCGCCTTCGGCGACTGGTGCCGCGGCCGCACCGGAGGCGGCGGGTTTCGGCGGCTGGCGCACCAGAAGGACGGCGGGCAGCAGGAGCACCCAGGCCAGGAGGCCGATGTCGAACATGGCGGCGCGCCATTCATAGGCCGAGATCAGCCAGCGCGCGAAAGGCGAGATCGTCATCGGCGCCACGCCCATGCCGGCCGAGACCAGCGATACCGCCAGCCCGCGATTGGTGTCGAACCAGCCTGATGTCAGCGCGATCATCGGCGCGAAGAAGGCGCTGGCCGCGAGCCCGACGAGCACGCCATAAGTGATCTGGAAGTTGAGAAGCGAACCGGCGCGGCTTGCCAGCACCAGCGCCAGCCCGAGCAGCACGGCGCCGATCGTGACGACGATGCGGGCGCCGAACCGGTCGGACAGGGCGCCCCAGGCGAAGCCGCCGAGGCCCATCACCAGGAAGTTGAGCGTCATGGCGCTCGAAATGCCCGCGCGCGACCAGTTGGTATCGATCGCCATTGGCTCGAGGAAAATCGCCAGCGAAAACATCGTGCCGATGGCGACACAGGACATCAGCGCGCCAGCCGCGACGATGACCCAACGGTAGGAATGATTCATGTTTCTTCTCCCAGCCGGGAACAGGATCGATCTTTCGACGCCGCCCGGCAATTCCGGTTGCGTCCCAAGGACGTTCGAGGCGTGCTCGGATCGACATTCCAGATGGAAATTCTTATAGGGCCAGGCGATGGCCTGCGCCTCGTCAAATGCGCTGAGAGATATTTCAAAGGCTCAGATCGGCAGTTCCGATGTGTACTTGATCGTCCAGCTGGGAACGTCGGTCTTGACGTTCTGCACGCCCTTGATGCGGCTCAGATGCTCCGACTGGAAACGGCGATAGTCGTTGACATCAGCCGCCACCACGCGCACCAGGGCGTCGCAGTCGCCCAGCATGAGATAGCATTCCATCACTTGCGGCAGCTTGGCCACCTCGGTGGCGAAGTGCTCGATCGTGTCCTCGTCCTGCGTCTTCAGCCAGATCCGGGTGAAGAAGGTGAGGCCCTTGTCGATGCTGGCCGGATTGAGCACGGCGACATAGCGGTCGATGACGCCGGCTTCCTCCAGGAGCTTGACGCGCCGCAGGCAAGGCGAGGGCGACAGGCCGACCTCATTGGCCAGATCATTGTTGGCCATGCGGCCGTCGCGCTGCAGTGCCCGCAGGATGCGCTTGTCGATGTCGTCGAGCTTCACGGCGTTGAATTCCATTTTCCTGCAGATATGTGACATTCAATGCCAAAATTTGGCGGAAGACAACAATCTTCGCAACCAAATTGCGGGGAGGTGTAGGTATGTTTCGCCCTGACATCACGAAATTTCCAAACGCAGGGCAGGGCGGCTGCGAGGCCGGCCTATGGCAGACCATGAGCATTTCACAGGCAGTCGAGGCAGCCGGCAATGGTTCGGAATCCGAGTTCCGCCGTGGTGTGATGTCCTGCGCGCCGGTGCTGCTCGGCACCATTCCCTACGCGCTGGTGCTTGGCGCCCAGGCCACGCAGAAGGGGCTGAGCACGGTCGAGTTGTCCATGATGACCGGTCTGAACTTCGCCGGCGGTTCGGAATTCGCGGCGATCCAGTTGTGGACGTCGCCGCCGCACGTCCTGCTCATTGTCGCCATCACCTTCCTGGTCAACAGCCGTCATCTGCTGATGGGGGCGGCGCTCGCGCCGTTCCTGCGCGAGCTACCGCGGCGCAAGGTTTTCCCGGCGCTGTTCTTCATGTGCGACGAAAGCTGGGCGCTGGGCCTGGCCGATGCCAAACAGCGTGCCGCCGCGGGCATCGGCCCGGCCTTCAGCCCGCGCTATTATATGGGTGCGGGGCTGGCGATGTATCTCACCTGGGTAGCCTTCACGACGCTCGGCGCCTTGCTCGGCCCGATGCTGGGCGATGTCGAAACCTATGGTTTCGACATGGCGTTTCCGGCCGTCTTCCTGGTGCTGATGCGCGGCATGTGGAAAGGCTTTGCCGCCGCGCGACCGTGGCTCGTCAGCCTGGCAGTCGCCGCGCTTGTCTATTTCTTCGTTCCGGGCGCCTGGTATGTCGCGGCGGGTGCTGTGTCGGGGCTGGTCACGGCCTGGTTGCTGGCAGGTGATACATATTCGACATGACAACCCTTCTCACCATCGTGCTGATGGCCGGCGTCACCTATCTGTCGCGGGTCGGCGGCTATGTCGTGCTGCGCAACCGCGTGCTCAGCACCCGCGCCACGGCGGTGATGGAGGCAGCGCCCGGCTGCGTGCTGATCTCTGTCATCGCGCCGGCCTTCGTGTCGCGGAATCCGGCTGATCTTGCGGCATTGGCCATCACGCTGGCGGCGGCAACGCGGCTTTCCATGCTGCCGACCGTGCTGATCGGGGTCGCTTCGGCCGGCCTCTTGCGGCATCTGATCGGCTGAAGCGAAAAGGCAGGCGCGAACGCCTGCCTTTCGAGTTCAGATGATCGAGAGCCTTACGCGGCAGCAGCAGCCTGCTGGCTGGCCACCACGGCGTCGACCTTGGCGGTCGCCTTGGCGAGCGCGGCAGTGACCGCGTCCGGGCCCATGCCAACGCCTTCGATGCGGATGACATCGACATCGGTCATGCCGAGGAAGCCGAGCACGCCGCGCAGATACGGAATGGCGTGATCGAACTGCACGGCCGCGCCCTCGGAATAGATGCCGCCCGAAGCCAGCACGATATAGACTTTCTTGCCGGTGACGAGGCCCTTGGGACCATTCTCGCCATAGGCAAAGCTCCGGCCGGAGCGGGCGATGTGGTCGACCCAGGACTTCAGTGTCGAGGAGATGTTGAAGTTGATGAAGCCGGTGGCGAGGATCACCGTGTCGGCAGCAAACAGTTCGTCCAGCACCGCGTCCGAAACGCCCACCACCTCGGCCTGGCGCGGGGTGCGGGCATCGGCCGGCGTGTAGATGCCGGTCGCATAGTCGGCATCGATGTGCGGCAGCGGGTTGGCGACGAGATCGCGCACGACCAGCGTGTTCGATGGGTCGGCGGCGAGAAGCTTCTGAGCGAATTCAGTTGCAATGCGGGTCGAGTGCGAGGCAGCGCCGCGGGGGCTCGAGGTAACAAGAAGAATGGACATGGCGGGTCTCTCCAGTTGAATGAATTGTCCCGACATATATGGGCTATCGATCCATCCGATAAACTGGCATATTTTCTATACGATCCATCTATAAAGTAGATACAGCGATGCAGCCGAACCCGACCCTCGACCAGCTCCAGATCCTTGTCGCCGTTGCCGACACCGGCAGTTTCTCGGCCGCCGGCCGCAAGCTCAACCGGGCACAATCCGTCATCAGTTATGGCATCGCCAATCTCGAGGCGCAGCTCGGGCTGAAGCTGTTCGAGCGCGAGGGCACGCGCGAGCCGCAACTGACCGAGATCGGCCGGGCAATGCTGGAGGATGCGCGGCGCATGGTGGGCGTGCTGCAGCGCATCCGCTCGCGCGCCGACGGCCACCATCACGGGCTGGAGGCCGAGGTGGCGCTGTCGGTCGATGCGACCTTGCCGTCGCCGGTGCTGGTGCGGGTGCTCAAGGCGTTCGAGGCGCGGTTTCCGACCGTGATGCTGCGCCTGCATATCGGCACGCTCGGCCTCATTCCCGATCTCGTCGTCAATGGGCAGGCCGATCTGGGCATTGGCGGCTTGCTGGGCGATGTCGACGTGCATCTCGTGCGCATCGGCTTCATGTCGCTGGTGCCGGCGGCCGCACCCAGCCATCCGCTGGCACAGCTGCCGAAGCCGGTGGCGCTCGAGGATGTGCGCGAGCACACGCAGCTTGTCGTCACCGATCAGTCGGAGCGCACCAAGGGACGTGATTACGGCGTCTTCGCCTACCGCACCTGGCGCCTGACCGACGTGCGCACCAAGCACATACTGATGCGCGAGGGGCTGGGCTGGGGTGGGCTGCCGCGCTGGTTGATCGCCGACGATCTGGCCAGCGGCCGCCTGGTGGAGCTTGATCTCGAGCCCTACAAGGAGGTGAGTTCGCCATTGTTCGCCATGCACCGCAACGATCGCAGCCCGAAGCCGGCGGCCGCCTGGTTGATCGACCGGTTCAAGCGCGGGCTCGGCTGCTTCAACGAGTTCGAGCCGGGCGAGGTGCCCGAAGAGGAGCCAGAGACCCATGGCCTGTCCGGCTCCGGCATCTGACCCGGGCATCCGAGAAATCACCGGATTATCGTCACCCCGGAAACCACGATCTGCGCGGTGCGGGCGGTCAATTTCCCGTGCTTGCGTAGCGTCGGTTTTTCATAGGTCTTTTTCATGTGTCGGTCCCGAATGTGAGCCTCGAGGCGGGAGTGAGCCCTGACATAACGAGATTGGAGAGTTCCGGTTGCGTCGCCGTGCCATTCCGTGCCGCGGAATGTGACACGATCACCAGCCAGCGGCCTCAGTCAGACTTTCCCAGAGCTTTCAGGATAAAGCGAATCTGCTCGCGCAGGCTCGTTTCGGTGTCTTCGCTGTTTCGAACGCAGTGCTCTATTAGAATCGGGTGGAAGAACGGCATGAATGCGGCCTTGACCGCACGCGCCGCTTCCGCTGGGTCCTCGACCTTGAATTCCCCTGCTTCGACGCCTTCGCGAATGATCGCTTTGAAGATCGTCACCATCCGCTCGAGATGCGACTTGATGACCGCCCAGTTCTCCTGCATGGCGGCGACAATCATGTCGTGCATGCACCGTTCCTTGACCAGCTTCTTCTTGTTGTGATGGTGAAGTGCGTTCAAGAGTCGGTCGAGTTTCACCGAGGCCGGTACGTTCGTGCATGCGATCGCAACGGCAATGTCAGCAAACTCATTCAAGACCCTTCTGCAGATGGATTCGTTGATGGCATCCCGGGAGGGGAAGAAGCGGTAGACGTTCGCCGGGCTCATGCCAAGCCCGGAGGCGATGTCGGCCACCGACGTCTTGTGGCAGCCGATGCGGCGAAAGTGCTCCTCAGCAACCTCCAGGATGCGCGCGCGCATCTCGTCGGGATCAGGAGTTCGAACCGGACGATTCATGCATGTCTCCAGAATTGATGAGCGAACCTGCCGGACTCGCGGGGAAGATCATCTCCAGCCGGCCAGTTCGTGCCGTTGGCCCTGCATGTGTCCAGGCAGAGCCAACGGGCAAGAACTTGAACCGTCTCCCGCGACAACAGAGCCCTACTCGGCCGCCATAGCTGTTGGCACTTCCGGTTCCTCCGTCGAATCCTCTTGGAATTCATCCGTGGTCGGTTTGATCCGGAACCACGCGACATAGAGCGCAGGGAGGAACAGCAGGATCAGCACCGTGCCGGCCGCCGTGCCGCCGATCAGCGTGAAGGCCATCGATCCCCAGAAGACGGAGTGGGTGAGGGGGATGAAAGCCAGCACGGCGGCAAGTGCGGTCAGGATCACCGGCCTCGTGCGTTGCACCGTGGCCTCGATGACGGCGTGATAGTCGTCAAGGCCAGCGGCACGGTTCTCCTTGATCTGTTCGGTCAGGATCAGCGTGTTGCGCATCAGGATGCCCGCCAGTCCTATCAGGCCCAGAATGGCGTTGAATCCGAAGGGCTGGTTGAAGGCCAGTAACATCGGTACGACGCCAACGAGGCCGAGGGGTGCCGTCAGCATGACCATCGCCATCGTCGAGAACGATCGCACCTGCAGTATGATGACGATCAGCATGGCGGCGAGCATGGCCGGGAAGACCTTACCCAGCGCGGTGTTGGCCTTGGCCGCCTCTTCGATCGATCCACCCATTTCGATGCGATAGCCGGCAGGCAGGGATTTGATCAGCGGCTGAAGGGCCTCCATGATCTGCTTGGAAACCTCTGGAGGCTGGGTCGCCTCATTGATGTCCGAGCGAATCGTGATGACCGGGGTGCGATCACGCCGCTTCAGGATCGGCTCTTCCAGACGGATTTCCGAGTGGCCGATCTGGTCGAGCGGGATCTGGCGACCGTCCCGGCTCATCAGCGAGAAATCCGCCAGACGCGATGGATCCAGTCGCTCGCCGCCGGCGCTGCGTGCCACGATGGGGACATTGCGGATGTCCTCGCGGACCTGCGTGACCGGGATGCCGGTGAGGAGGAACTGGAGCTGCTGGGCCACCTCCGCCGGCGACAGGCCGATGAGGTTCAGTCGATCCTGATCCGGTATGAAGCGCAGTACCGGCGTGCGATTGCCCCAGTCGCGACTGGCCTGCCGCACGTCCGGCACGCCGCGCATCACATCGAGGGCTTTCTCAGAGATGGCGTACAATTGCGCGGGATCAGGCCCCATGACCCGGAACTCGACCGGGAACGGCGTGTAGGGTCCGAACACGAGTTGCGTAACGCGGACGTTCGCTTCGGGGGCAAGCCCTGTCGCAACCGCTTCACGCAGCCGGTGCTTCAAGGCCTCGCGGGCTTCCGCGTCCGGTGTCAGCACGACGATCTTTGCGAAGGCGGGATCAGGCAGTTCCGGTGCCATGGCAAAGAAGAAGCGCGGGGCGCCCTGGCCGACATAGCTCGCCACGATCTTGGCCTCGGGTTGGCCGCCAAGCCAGTGTTCCAGCTTTTCGACCGTGGCGGTCGTCGTCTCGATGCTGGTGCCTTCGGGCAGGCGAACCTCGACCAGCACTTCAGGGCGATCGGATGTCGGGAAGAACTGCTGCTTGAGACCGCCCATGCCGACAACCGAAAGCGCGAAGACGATGCCGACGGCAGCGCAGGTCACGAACTTGTGGCGCACCGCGCCAGTGATGAGCCGACGAAGGCGCCGATAGTTCGGTGTGTCATATATGGCATGGACACCTCCTTCGACCGGTTTGATCGCGGGCAGCATCTTGACGCCCATATACGGGGTGAAGACCACAGCGACGACCCAGGAGACGATGAGGGCGAAGCCCACGACCCAGAAGATGTTTCCGGCATATTCGCCGGCCGTCGAACGCGCGAAACCCACTGGTAGGAACCCGGCGATGGTCACGAGCGTGCCCGACAGCATCGGCGCCGCGGTATGGCTCCAGGCATAGGCCGCCGCCTTGATGCGGTCCATGCCTTCTTCCATTTTCACCACCATCACCTCAATGGCGATGATGGCGTCGTCCACGAGAAGGCCAAGCGCCAGGATGAGGGCGCCGAGCGTGATGCGGTCGAAGAACCGGCCGGTTTCCAGCATGATGAGGAAGACGACGGCAAGCGTCAGAGGAACGGCGGCCGCCACGACGATGCCGACGCGCCAACCCATGCTGATCAGGGCGATCAGCAGCACCACGCCGAGCGCCATCGCGAATTTGAGCATGAACTCGTTCACCGACGAGCCGATGTTCACGGCCTGGTCGCTGACCTTGGCCAGCGACATCCCGAGAGGCAGCGTTTGTGCGATCGCCGCCGATCTCTCCTCCAGTGCCTTGCCGAGTTCAAGACCATTCCAGCCCTCCTGCATCACCGCCGCGAGCATGATGGTCGGCTCGCCCTGGTGACGGATGACGTAAGTGGCAGGATCCTCGTAGCCGCGCCGGACCTCGGCGATGTCGGAGAGCTTCAACGTCCGTCCCGCGGCGACGATCGGCGTGTCGGCGATCGTCTGGACACTGTCATAAGCGCCGTTGACCCTGATGAAGACCTGCGGCCCCTTTGTGTCGATCGAGCCCGCCGGTGTGACGGTGTTCTGGCGCTGCAAGGCGGCGACGATATCCTGCGCCGACACGCCGAGGGTTGCGAGCTTAGCATAGGAAAACTCGACGAATATCTGTTCGGGACGCTCGCCGAGGATGTTGATCTTCTTGACGCCAGGCACATGCAGAAGGTCCTGGCGAATGGTCTCGGCTTGCCTGGCGAGCTCCCGCATGGGCAAGCCCTTCGCCTTGAGGGCGTAAAGAGCGAAACTCACATCGGAATATTCGTCGTTGACGAAGGGGCCGAGCACGCCGGGCGGCAGATTGCGGGCTTCATCCCCGAGTTTCTTACGGGCCTGATAGAACTCCTCCTGAACGCTGGATGGCGGTGTGCTGTCCTTCAGCGTGACCGTCAGATAGGCATAACCTGGCCGTGTTGTCGTCTCCACCCGGTCGTACCAGGTCAACTCCTGAAGTCGCTTCTCCAGCGGTTCGGCGACGAGGTCCTGCATCTCGCGCGCGGTCGCGCCCGGCCATACCGTCGTGACCGTCAGGGTCTTGATGGTGAAGTTGGGATCCTCCGCCCGTCCAAGCATGAGGAAAGCGTAGGCGCCGGCGGCGACCAGCAGA
This sequence comes from Mesorhizobium salmacidum (SeqCode), assembly GCF_037179605.1. Classification (NCBI taxonomy): domain Bacteria; kingdom Pseudomonadati; phylum Pseudomonadota; class Alphaproteobacteria; order Hyphomicrobiales; family Phyllobacteriaceae; genus Mesorhizobium; species Mesorhizobium salmacidum (SeqCode). Next base: position 57,719 of record NZ_JAPYKS010000018.1, on the reverse strand, counting down.
ATAATGAAGAAAAGGGTGACGGCGCGCTCGCGAACGGCGATCGCGGAAAAATTGAGGCTCATCACTTGCTCCCGTTTTCAGAGGCAGTCCTGACGCGAGCGCCCTCCTGCAGGAGATGAGCGCCGAGCGAAACAATCTGATCGCTGGAACTCAGTCCGGAGATCACGGCGGTTTCGCTGGTCACACGAACAAGCTTGACGGGCCGAAAGTGCACGGTCGAGGTTGCGCCGTCCAAGCTCCAGACGCCGGTCTTCTGGCCATCATCCAGCACGGCTCCGAGCGGCACCTGGATTTCCGTTTGACTTGCCTGGCTTGCAAGCCGGATCGTCACGGTCGCGCCAAGCGGTGCTGCCGCCGCCTCACCATCGAGCACATAACGGGCCTCATAGGTACGGGTCTGGGGATCGGCGGCGTCCGACAACTGCCGCAGATGCGCCCTAAAATTCCGCCCATCGGCCCCATACATGCCCGCCTCGGCTACCGATCCGATCGCCGGCCGGATCGTTTCGGGAAGCGCGACCACAGCCTCGCGGGGACCGGCGTTCGCGATCCGAACCACGGTTTGTCCGGCGGTGACAACCTGTCCCGGCTCGCCAAGCGTTTCGACGACCGTTCCATCGGCGTTCGCGTCCAAGATGGAATAGGCCGCCTCGTTCTCCGCGACCTTCGCTTCCGCTTCCGCTGCGGCAAGCTGCGCCGTCGCGGTATCCAGTGCTGCCTTCGCCTGCTCGTAACGCTGCGGGGTTGCGGCCAATTCCTTCTTGACCAGAACGGCATAGCGCTTTTCGTCCGCACTGGTCTGAACCAGGACAGCGCGTGCCGCGGCGACAGCGTTGCGCTTGGCGGTGAGCGCAAGGGCCAGATCGGTATCATCGATCCGCAGCAGCGGTTGGCCCGCCTTGACCTGTTCACCGACATTCACCAGGCGTTCGATGATCTTGCCGGGAACGCGAAAGCCTAGATTGCTCTGCACCCGCGCGGCAATGGTGCCTGTAAAGCCGCGCTCGGATCCGGGCACCGGCACCGCCGTCACCAGTCTGACGATCGGTGGTTCCTGCCTCGGGTCGGCCGCTGCGGAAGCTGCCTGCGTGCGAATGGAAAGTGTGACGAAGGCCGCCACACCCAATCCCGCGACCAAAACGCTCCCCAGCCCAATAACGTGTTTCATTTTCATGCCCGTCGCCTCCTGTTAAATAGATTGCATTCACACTCTATATCTGCTATTGATTACGAATGCAATCTAAAAAAGGAGATGACGATGCGCGTAAGTCGCAGTCAGGCTGAGCAGAACCGGCAAACCGTGATCGATGTGGCAAGTCGTCTATTTCGAGAGCACGGCTTTGACGGCATCGGGCTGAAGGATCTGATGAAGGGTGCCGGGCTGACCCAAGGCGCCTTCTACAAGCAATTCGAATCCAAGGACGACTTGGCAGCGCAGGCATCGAGACGAGCGATGGAACACGCGACCCGCAGATGGTCGGCTGTTGCTGCCGGGAGCCCTGACCCCCTTGAAGCCGTTATAGGGCTCTACCTTTCAACAGGACATCGCGAAGAGAAGATGGAAGGCTGCCCATTGGCCGCGCTTGGTTCGGACGCGGCGCGTCAGAGCGAAAAGGTCAGAGGTCCATTCCAGGATGGCATTGCCGCTCACCTTGAGATTCTCGACGAGTTGATGCCTAGGGCGGAAAGCCCGGGAACCCAGCGCAAGGCGATGGCGATGCTGTCGCTCATGGTGGGTGCCGTGACGATCTCCCGTATCGTTAGAGATGAAGAGATGTCGCGGGACTTTCTCGACGCCGCCGCCGGCGAAGCCAGGCGCATCGCGACCTCGTAGGGACCCGTGGTCGCGATCGAGCGTCGGCACGGCGCCGCCGCGCGAACGGATCAAACAGAAGCTGGAGTAGACATGCGTCGTATCGTCATTACAGGCATGGGAGCAGTTAGCCCCCTCGGAGCCAACGCGGCGACTTCCTGGTCGCGGCTTCTGGCTGGCCGCTCGGGCATTCGGAGCCTGCCGGATGAAATGGTGGGAGACCTGCCGGCGAAAGTCGGCGGAATTGTTCCCTCCTTGCAGGAGGACCCCGAAGCCGGCTTCAATCCAGACACCGTCCTGGTTCCGAAGGAACAGCGCAGGGCGGACCGCTTCATTCTCTTCGCATTGGCAGCGGCGGAAGAGGCGCTGGCCCAGGCGAGGTGGAAGCCGGTCTCGGACGACGACAGGGCCCGCACCGCGACGATCATCGCTTCGGGTGTCGGAGGATTTCCCGCGATAACCGAAGCCGTGCGAACCGTCGATCAGCGCGGTGTTCGGCGTCTCTCACCGTTCACGGTGCCATCGTTCCTGGTGAACATGGCGGCGGGACAGACTTCGATCCGATATGGGTTCAAAGGCCCGCTCGGCGCTCCGGTGACGGCGTGCGCGGCCGGCATCCAGGCGATCGGCGATGCGGCGCGTCTCATCCGCTCCAATGAAGCCGACATCGCGGTATGCGGTGGAACGGAAGCCTGCATGAATGCGGTCAGCCTCGGCGGCTTTGCCGCCGCACGCTCCCTTTCGACCTCCTTCAATCACCGTCCCGATCAGGCCTCCCGTCCCTTCGACATGCTGCGTGACGGCTTCGTCATGGGCGAAGGAGCCGGAATCCTGGTCATCGAGGCATTGAGCCACGCGCTTGCGCGCGGCGCCAAGCCGCTCGCCGAGCTCGTCGGCTACGGCACGACGGCGGACGCTTATCACATCACCTCCGGCCCCGAGGATGGCGACGGTGCGCGGCGGGCCATGGAGATCGCGATCACCCAAGCCGGTATTTCGCCGCGTGAGGTCCGCCACCTCAATGCGCATGCGACCTCCACGCCGGTCGGCGACGCGGGGGAAATAGAGGCGATCAAAAGGGTCTTTGGCGCGGATTTCAGCATCGCCGTCAGCGGAACGAAGTCGGCGACCGGGCACCTGCTCGGAGCCGCCGGTGGGCTTGCGGCGATCTTCACGATCCTGGCGCTCAGGGACCAGGTCGCACCGCCGACCCTGAATTTGAGCGCCCCCGATCCGACCGGCGACGGGATCGACTTCGTCGCAAACCACGCCCGGCCAATGGAGATGGACTACGCGATTTCCAATGGCTTCGGCTTTGGAGGCGTAAACGCCAGTGCGTTGTTCCGGCGCTGGACGGACAGTTGAGTAGCGTGGGGCCACCTTTGGGCGACCTGCATCAGGCGCGGGACAGTCCGTCTATCAGCGCCGTCAGGACGGCGCGGTAGTCCTCGGCTGATGCGCCCGCCTCGATGGCGAGCGCAGCGCGGTCGAAAGCAGAACCGAGCAGCGCCGTCAGCGCCGCCGCCGGCAGCTTTGTCATCGATCGCGCCCGCATGGCCGCGACAAGGCCTTCACGCAGCGAGCGGTTGCCGTGGCGGTTATCGATGGCGTCCATGGCGGTGCGGCCGAGCACGGCCGGGCCGTCGAGCAGCAAGAGCCGCGTGCGACCGGGCGCGCGCATGGCCGTGAGATAGGCATCGGAACCGGCAATCAACGCATCGCGGGCGCTGAGCGAAGGCGGGGAGGCGCGGTCGATCTCCCGCGCCACAGCCGCCGCTTCCTGTTCAACCACGGCGGCGAAAAGTGCCTGCTTGTCGGCAAAGTGGTGATAGAGCGCGCCGCGCGTCACGCCTGCGGCGGCAACGATCTCCGGCGTGCCGGTCTCGGCATAAGATCTTTCCGTAAACAGTTTGCGCGCCGCCGCGATCAGGTCGGCGCGTGTCGCCTCGGTGCGGTCGCGGTTCGAGCGGCGCCCGGATTCCTGTTGCATACATGCAGCCTGTATGTTAATTCGATTTACATGCAAACTGTATGTTAATTGACGGAAGAAGGAAAGATGAAGACGACGAGCTACTACCCGGTGCTGATGACCGGCGAGGTCGCCGGCACGGCCGCCTTCTATGTCGAGCATTTCGGCTTCCAGCCGCTGTTTACGAGCGACTGGTACGTGCACCTCCAATCGGTGGACAACCGCAGGGTCAACCTAGGCATCGTCCAGGGCGACCACGAGACGATCCCTGAGGAGGGGCGGGGGCGGACCTCGAGCCTGCTGATCAATTTCGAGGTCCCCGATCCTGACGCAGTCTACGAACGGATCACCGCCGCCGGTTTGCCGATCCTGCGCACGCTGCGCGACGAGCCCTTCGGCCAGCGCCACTTCATCACCAAGGATCCCAACGGCGTGCTGATCGACGTCATCAAGCCGATCCCGCCCAGCGAGGAGTTCCTGGCACAGTATGCCGACGGCGCGGCGGGAGTGTGAGCGGCGGGCTCAGCTCGCCCTTGCCACCGGCGTCACCGCCACCTGGCTGACGCCGGTGCGGCGTACCACGGTGCACAGCGTCTCGCGGCCGATGCGCTCGGCGTCGAGCATGCGCACGAGATCGTCGACGCCCGTCACCGGGCGCCCGTCGATGGCGGCGATGATGTCGCCTTCCTTGAGACCTGCCTTGGCCGCCGGGCCGTCCTTCTCGACGCTGCGCAGGCGTACCGCCGTGCTGGTCGACACCTGCGACAACAGCGCCGCGCGGCGCGGCAGGTTTACGGTGTCGGCGGAGACGCCGATGAAGGCGCGGCGCACGCGGCCGAAGCGGATGATCTCGGAGATGACGAACCTGGCGGTGTTGGAGGCGACGGCGAAGGCAATGCCTTGCGCGCCGTGGATCATGGCGGTGTTGACGCCGATCACTTCACCCGCCGACGACACCAGCGGCCCACCGGAATTGCCGGGGTTGAGCGCGGCGTCGGTCTGGATGACGTCGTCGATCAGCCTGCCGGTCGAGGCGCGCATCGAGCGGCCGAGCGCCGAGACCACGCCCGAGGTGACCGTCCATTCGAAGCCCAGCGGATTGCCGATGGCAATCGCGATCTGGCCGCGCCGCAGCCGCTTGGAATCGCCGAGCGGCGCCACATCGGCGAAGCTGCCATCGGCGCGCACCAAGGCGATGTCGGTGTCGGGATCGCGGCCGAGCACGCGGCCCTCGCTGGAGGCGCCGTCCGGCATCGAGACGCGCACGGTTCTGGCGTCACCCACGACATGGAAATTGGTGACGACCAGCCCATCCGGCGCGATGACGAAGCCCGACCCATGGCCGCCCGGGCCGCCGATGCGCTCGATGCGGCAGACGGCCGGGCCGATGCGGTCGACAGCGTCCGCTACTGTTTCGGAATAGGCGTCGAGCAAGGTGTCATCGGATTGGATTTTGGGGGCGGCGAGGGCCATGAGCGGGCTCCGTGTTTTCAGGCACAACGATGCGTCTGTTACATGCGTGTCGTTGTCCCAAACCGGTGAGCACTTTTGCGCGACACGCACTATATGTGCGGAGCGGCCCGAACCGCCGCGACCTGACCAGATGGCCAGTCAAACCCGTAACTAGCCGTCAGGCGAGTACCCGCAAACGCGCCGTCGAGCGATATCTGGGACATGCAAGAAACCCAGGAGACCCTTATGAGCGACTTCAATTTGAGCGCGTTTTCAGACGCCATCGCCGATCTGGCAGCGGAAGCCGCGCCGGCGACGGCGAGCTTCGCCACCCATCACCACCGCACGGCCAGCGCCTTCCATTGGCGCGACGGCTATTTCGTCACCGCCGAGGAAGCCGTCGAGGCCGGCGAGGAAATCGAGCTGACGCTGGCCTCCGGCGCGACGGTGAAGACCGAACTCATCGGCCCCGATCCTTCGACGGGCGTCGCCCTGCTGAAGCCCGCCGATGCGGCGAACGCGCCTGTCCTTGCCAGGGCCGATGCCGTTCGGCCGGGCAACATCGCCATTGCCATCGGCAGCAGCCAGGGTTCAGCACTGGCCGTGTCCGGCTCGGTCGGCGAAGTCGGGCCGGCCTGGCGCTCGATGCGCGGCGGCACCATCGACCGGCGCATCAACCTGGCCGTCGGCGCCGGCGGCCGCTTCGAGGGCGGGCCGGTGCTCGACGCCAAGGGCGCCCTGATCGGCATGCTGTTGTTCGGGCCGCGGGGCCGTGCGCTGGTCATGCCCCACGAGACGATCGAACGCGCGGTGGCCACGCTGCGCGAAAAGGGCCATGTCGCACGCGGCTATCTCGGCGCTGGCCTGCATCCGGTGCGTGATCGCGACGCATATGGCGCAATGGTGATGAGCCTCGACGACAATGGCCCGGCCAAGGCCGCCGGCCTCTCGCTCGGCGACATCATCGTGGCGTGGAACGGCGAGGCCGTGCATGGTCCGCGCGACCTGATCCGCCGGCTCGGGCCTGACAGTGCCGGTGCTTCGGTGACGTTGGGTGTCGTGCGGGGCGGCGAACAGCGCGACGTCGTGCTGACCATCGGCGAAAAGCCGCTGAGCTGAGAGGAATGATGGAAACACTCGCCAGCGACCGGATCGGGACCGACCGTGCGGCTTCGCGGCGGCTGGTGGTGCTGATCGCGCTTGGCGATGCCGGGCGCGCCGAGCGCCTGGCCGCCTCGCTTGCCGCCAGCGACGACCTGTTGCCGGTGGTCGTTGGCGGCGGCAGGGCCGATGTCGCGATCGTCGACGACAGGAGCGGTGATGCCGTGCCGGCCTCGGTGCCACGGGTGCTGCTCTCGGTGCGCGCCGGCGGCGAGCGGCCTGCCGGCGAAGTGTCTGCCGTCATGCCCGCCGGCGCGGACGACCTGCTGATCGCCGCGGCGGCGCGGTTGGCCGCCGCTGGCTACAGCATATCGGGCAATGGCCGCGCGCCCGGACGCCGTGAGGATTTCCACGCCGGCGATGGCGAGCCGTTCGAGGATGAAGTTCTGGACGAGCACGCCGCCCGGCCGGCGCTGTCGCCACGCGAGGCGGAAGTGCTGGCGCTGCTCGCCGAAGGCGCGCCCAACAAGGTGATCGCGCGGCGGCTCAACATTTCCGTGCATACGGCGAAGTTCCACGTCGCCGCGATCCTGATCAAGCTCGGCGCCGCCAATCGTACCGACGCCATCGCCATTGCCATGCGACAGGGGCTGGTGCTGGTCTAAGCTCTGTTCCTATCGTCCCACCCCTGGCCTACGTTGCGTAAGCCTTATCCAGATGTGTCGGGTCTTGCGCTACGGTCTCGCGCCGCGCAAGGATTGCGCCGGTCACGTACGAGGGAGGCGCGGAAAATGTCGCTCAAGGGAAAGACGCTGTTCATCTCCGGCGGGTCGCGCGGCATCGGGCTGGCGATCGCGCTGCGCGCCGCGCGTGACGGCGCCAATGTGACGATCGCGGCCAAGACCGCAGAGCCGCATCCCAAGCTGCCGGGCACGATCTACAGCGCGGCGCAAGAGATCGAGCAGGCGGGCGGCAAGGCGCTGCCGGTGCTGTGCGACATCCGCGAGGAAGGGCAGGTCGCCGAGGCGGTCGCCAGAACCGTCGAAAAATTCGGCGGCATCGATATCTGCGTCAACAATGCCAGCGCCATCCAGCTCACCGGCACGCTGGAAACCGACATGAAGCGCTACGACCTGATGCATCAGATCAACACGCGCGGCACCTTCCTCGTCTCCAAAATGTGCATCCCGCACCTGAAGTTGGCTAAAAACCCTCACATCCTGAATCTGGCGCCGCCGCTCGACATGAAGGCCAAATGGTTCAAGAACCACGTCGCCTACACCATGGCCAAGTTCGGCATGTCGATGTGCACGCTGGGCATGAGCGCGGAATTCGCCAAGGACGGCATCGCCGTCAATTCGCTGTGGCCGATCTCGACCATCGACACGGCGGCGGTGCGCAATCTACTGGGTGGGGCGACGGTGGCGGCGATGAGCCGGTCGCCAGACATCATGGCCAATGCCGCGCATGCGATCTTCATGCGGCCGTCGCGCGAGGCGACGGGCAATTTCTACATCGACGAGGAGGTGCTGCGCGCCGAGGGTGTCAGCGATTTCTCGGTCTTTGCGCCAGGCGCGACCGGGCCGTTGGCGGGAGATTTCTTTGTGCCGGATGAGGTGTTTGCGAATTCGGGCACCAAGATCAGGACAGCTTTCTAAAGATGTCTTGGGTAGTCCATGCGTTGATGCAATATGCGCACGACGGTGATGGATTCGTGGCCGATCCGAAAAAACACAACATGAGACCCGGCGGCATATTTCAGTAAGCCTAGACGGACCGTCGAGGCGCTTCTCGCGATCGTCGGAAACTGGTCAACCAGATCAATCACAGCGTGAATGGTACGGACGTAGGCTTCCGCTCGCTCTGCTCCCCATTCGTTCAACGAATGGTCCCATATGTCATCCAGATCTCCCTTCGCTTTTGGCGAAAATCGGATGGTTCGCTTCATCAGCGTTTCTTAGACTCGATAAAAGCCTCAATGTCGAATGGCTCGGGATCGCCTGACATGTCTCCGTCATCGATAGCGGCTCGAAGCTGCTCGAGTTTCAACTCTTGTTCTTCCAGAAGGCGCAGCCCCGCGCGAACGGCTTCACTTGCGGAGCCGAAGCGACCGTTTACGATCTGCCTCTGGATAAACGCGTCATACTGATCGCCTAGCACGATAGACGTATTCTTTGGCATATCACTCTCCGATACCAATAGATGGTATCAATTTCCCGGAAACCTGACAAGCATCGGGAACGTTTAGAATCTCGTCTTTCTTGCCTTTGCTCAGGCCCATCAGCCGGTCCATATAGGCCGGCACCAGCGCTGAGACGACGAAGGCGAGATGGGTGGCTAGTCGCATCAACTGGTCCGTCGAACAGACCCATAGCAAGATGGATCTGAAGCAAAAAACCCCGCCGGTGAGGGCCGGCGGGGCTCATTGCGTCCCGCTGGAGTCGGGACGGGGCAGGGAACGCCCAAACAAGAATCTGGGGTGGGAAGCCCAGTGATTCAATGAGTTGGCTCTAACGGCTGTACAATTCTTGTTGACCCGGTCCTGCTGCCCAGGTTCCAGCCCATCCCGGTTGACCGGGATGGGACCTTGTTGCCGGCCTGATTCCAGAAATTACTGCAAGCCGCTGGAAAGGCCGGTCAATTGTTGCTCGCCACCGGCGCCACCAGAGGGGTGATGCGGCGGATGGCGACACGCCGATTCTCGCGGTTGGGCGCCGAGGTGTCGACCTTCAGATACTCCTCGCCATAGCCCTGTGTCGTCAGGTTCTCGGCCGGGATGCCGAAGGCATTGGTCAGCGCTTCCGCAACCGCTTCGGCACGGCGATCCGACAAGGCAAGGTTCGCCTCCGGCGTTCCGACGGCATCGGTATGGCCTTCGATCAGGAAGGTCTCCGCCGGGTTCTTCTTCAACAGCTTCTCCATGGCGTCGGCGACACCCTGGAGCTTCTGCACCTCGGTGTCGGAGATCGAAGAGGAGCCGAATTCGAAGTTCAGCGTGTCGAGGTCGATGCGCCGGGCAATGTCACGCACGCGGGCCGAACGTTTGACCTCGTTGATCGAATAGAGGCGCTGCACCTTCTCCACCGGCGGCTGTTCGAGGAAGGTATAGTAGTCGTCGTCGCTTTCGACATCCTCGGAATCGAGAATGTAATCCCGGCGCGGGATGGTCAGCCGCATGGGCGGCAGGTCATCGCCGGGATCGCGCCAGTCCTCTTCGTCCTGGTAGCTGCGCTCGTCGACATAGCTCAGCACATATTCGCGACCGTCGGGCGCGATGCGCGACCGCTGCAGGATGTCGCCGTAGCGGTTGCGGATGGTGACGATCCGGAAGCCATTGTCGCGCTCGACCGTCTCGCGCGTGCGGCCCTGCGGCAGGTCCTCGTAGTAGACATCCTTGGCGCCGCGGGTCAGGCGCGGGCGGTCATTGCTCTGGACGAACGTCTGGTTGTTGAACTGGACGATGACCCGGTCACCGATCTCCTTGAGCACGTCGACGCCCTTGGGCCGGCGGCGCTCACGGATGTCCTCGTCAGGCGCGCGCTCGAGGCGCTTGCCCTGCTCTTGCGTCACCGGCACGATCTTTTCGGGCTTGATCGCCTCCTGGGCGGCCCTGTCGTCGGTTGGGGGCGGACCCTGATCCACCGGCGCCACTACCGGCTTGCGGCCCTGGTCACCGCCCTGCTGGGCATTTTGGCCACCATTTTGCTGCCCACCATTCTGTTCTTCGCCATTCTGGTTGGCGGGCTGGTTGGCGGGCGTCCGGCCACCCTGGCCATTCTCGACGCGACCCTTGCGCCTGGCATCCTTCTGGCTGTCGAGGATAGGGGCGGCGTTCTTGTCGGCGGGTGCTTCGCCCTGAACCGGGTTTTCGCCCTGGACAGGCGCGGCTTGTCGACCGGTAGCGGGCTGCTCTCCGGTCGCCGGCTGTTCGCCGGTGGCGGGCTGTTTGCCGGTCTGCGGCTGTTCGCCGTTCGCAGGCTGCTCGCCGGTCGCAGGCTGTTCGCCAGCCGGTTTCCTGCCGTGCTTCTTCGTCTTGTCCTGGGACTGTTCGCCCTGGGCGGGAGGCTGCTCGCCGGCCGGGGCCGGTTCAACCTTCGGCGTCGCTTCGCCGGCAGGAGCCTGCTTCGGTGTCGGGGCGGTCTCCGGCACGGCGGCCGGTGCCTCTTTCTGCTGATCCTGCTTGGGTTTCCTGCCGGGCTTGGTCGGCTGGTTGTCGTTGGCAGGGGCCGCCTCGCCGGCGGGAGCCTGCTCGGTCTGCTGCTGCTGGTCGCGCTTTTTCCTGCGCGGCTGCTGCTCGTCGGTGGCGGGCGCTGCCTGGCCAGCCGGAGCCTGCTCGGTCTGCTGCTGCTGGCCGCGCTTTTTCCTGCGCGGCTGCTGCTCGTCGGTGGCGGGTGCAGCCTGGCCAGCCGGAGCCTGCTCGGTCTGCTGCTGCTGCTGGTCGCGCTTTTTCCTGCGCGGCTGCTGCTCGTCGGTGGCGGGTGCAGCCTGGCCGGCGGGAGCCTGCTCGGTCTGCTGCTGCTGCTGGTCGCGCTTCTTCCTGCGCGGCTGCTGCTCGTCGGTGGCGGGCGCCGCCTCGCCGGCGGGAGCCTGCTCGGTCTGCTGCTGGTCGCGCTTCTTCCTGCGTGGCTGCTGATCCTCGGCCGCGGGAGCGGACTGCTGGGCGGCCGGGGCGGATTCCGTCTGCTGTTTCTGCTCGCGCTTCTTCTTGCGGAGCTGTTCCTCGTCGCTCTGCCCCTGGTCAGTGGGCGTGTCCTGCGCCAGGATGATCAGCGGTGTCCCCCCGCTTTGCATGGGGCCGAACGCGGCTGTCCCCTGAAGCGGGGACGCGCCTAACGGCGCGGATGCCATCAACAGGCCAAGGGCTGTGCCTGCCAGAATCCGTGGTTGGCGTTTCATCGAAATTCTCCTTGTGGGGTCCCATCCTTGCCGAAACCGCTTTTGACGAAATTGGTTCCAGTTGCCCATGGTTAGGGGGCGTACAGGGCTATTGGCCGGCCTTTTAAAGGCAACTTCATGTCATTCGGCCGGGTTCCGCCCTATTCCGGCTGTTGTCGCGCTTGACCTTGGCAGCGGCTGGGGCCACATGCCGGAAATGGAAACGCCGTTCTGGAAGACCAAGACGCTGGAAGCGATGAGCCCCACGGAGTGGGAATCGCTCTGCGACGGCTGCGGCAAGTGCTGTCTGTCGAAGCTCGAGGACGAGGACACCGGCGAAATCTACTGGACCAGCGTCGGCTGCCGGCTGTTCGACGCAGAAAGCTGCCGCTGTGCCGACTATGCCAACCGGCTGGCGCGTGTTCCCGATTGCGTCGGCCTGACGCCGCAGAATGTGCGCACCATCAGTTGGCTGCCGAGCACCTGCGCCTACCGGTTGGTGGCCGAGGGCCACGACCTTTACTGGTGGCACCGGTTGGTCTCGGGCAGTGCCGAAACCGTGCATGAGGCCGGCATCTCGATGCGCGGCCGGGTCAAGGCGAGCGAGACCGACCTTGCCGAACCGGAAGACTATTTCGACTACATGCTCGACGACGAACCCTGACGCGCGCAGAGGGGCCGGCGCTTTGCCCGCCGCATCACATGAACCGCGGATGAACAGCGAGTTCGTAAATAGTTCAGACAGGCCAGTGCATTCTCCCGCCATCGGTTTCACGAGGCCGGGCGCGAGCCCGCAACAAGGAGAGAGAACCATGTACACCACCATCAAGACGGCAGCGCTTTCGGCTCTGGTCGGCCTCGGCACGCTGGCGGCCATCCCCGCCCACGCCGACAGCCTCTATCTCGGTTTCGGCAACAACAACGACCCGCGCTTCGGCGTCTATACCGGCGATGATGACGGCTATCGCCACCGCCGGGACGAGCGCCGCGACGACGAGCGCCGTGATGATTGGCGCCGCGACGATTGGCGCCGCGGCTGCTCGCCGGACCGCGCCCTCGACAAGGCCGAGCGCATGGGGCTGCATCGTGTCCGCATCGTCGATGTCAACCGCCGCGTGGTCAAGGTGATGGGCCGTCAGTACGGCGACCGCATCGTCGTCGTGTTCGCCAACGAACGTGGCTGCCCGGTCATCTATCGCTGAAGACATGATCTTCCGCAGATTGGTAGCGGCATAATCCTCTGCGAGGATTAGCAGCGGCATAATCCTCTGCGAGGATTAGCCGGGAGACCCTCTAGATGGTCGGTCTGGACACGCCATCTGCGATGGTCGGTCTGGACACGCCATCTGCGATGGTCGGTCTGGGGTATGATCTTCTGCGAAGATCAGCCTGGAGTAGCAGGTCCCCTGTCTATCGGACGGGTGCGGCTCGACAAAACCTCGCGGGAGCGATCCCGCGGGGTTTTTCGTGCGTGCCAAGGGGTGACCGATGGCCGGCAGGACCGGCCATCGACTCAGCCGGTTACTTCAGTTCGAAGGTAACGGTGACCTGGACATTGTAGGAATTCTCGCCGGTCTGCACCGGCGTCGCGCCGGCCGCCGCGTCGAACGCCTTGGCGTTGATCGGCATCGGCGCCGGCCTGATGTTCTGATCCGTGATCTCAAGCACCCGGCCGAGACTGACACCCGCCGCCTGGGCCAGCGTCTTGGCCTTGGCCTCGGCGTCGGCGACCGCCTTCTTGCGCGCCTCGGTGACGGTGGCCACCGGATTGTCATTGGTGAAGGCAATGCCGCCGCCCTGGTTGACGCCGAGCGACACCGCCTTGTCGAGGATCTCGCCTGTCTTGTCGACGTCTCGCACCCGCACCGAGAGCGTGTTGGTCACCTGGTAGGCGACGAGTTCGGCGTCCTGGTTGCCGTCCGGCTTGTTGGTGTAGTTGTAGCGGGGGTTAATCTGGATGCCCGCTGTCTGCAGGTCGCGATCCTTGATGCCGGCGGCCTTCATCGCGGCGATCACGGCGGCCATGGCGTCATTGTTGGCGTCGAGTGCGGCGCGCGCCGTCTTGGCTTCGCGCATGACGCTGAGCGTCAGGATCGCCAGATCGGGCGCCACGGTTGCTTCGCCTTCGCCGGACACGATGATGCGGGGCGGCGTCGGCAGATCGGTGGCTCCAGCCATCGCCGGAAAAGCGATTGCAGCGGCGAGCGCGAAGGGCAAAAGATGTCTGGTCATGAAAATCTCCTTGGTCTGCGATCAGGTCGCAGGGGTCGCGTAGAGCGCGATTATGGGTTGATTTGGGCGATCTGCGAAAGCCCGCCGGTAAAGCCTTGTGCCGCGATGCGAAAAACATTAATCCAGCCCGCGTGGGGCCTGTAGCTCAATGGTTAGAGCCGGCGGCTCATAACCGCTTGGTTGGGGGTTCGAGTCCCTCCGGGCCCACCATTATCGTTATTTATCAATGACTTACAGGTAGGTTCGCCAACAGGTTCGCCAAAAGGTTCGCCAAGTAGTGGTTTGCGGGTCACGAGACGCACGACTCGATCCATCCCCTGGACCGCCAGCCGTACCTGCGATGCCTCGCGCGAATAGAGCTCCGCATGATCGATATCGTCGTGCCCTAGTACGTCCATGAGCTGTCTGGTTGAGGCCTCGGCCTCCGCCAGATAAACACCGAGCGACTTCCTCAGACCATGTAGGGTCAGACCCTTCGGAAGACCGGCAAGCTTGCACCAATGCGCCATCATCCCAGTCAGTGATTTGGCGGAGAAGGGCTCACCATAGCCGTTGACCAGAACGGTCTCGCCGCGCCTGTCGGCTGCATCAAGGATCTCAGACAGCATCGGTGTGATCGGCACGAAAAGCCGTTTGCCACCTGTTCGTCCCTTGTTCTTGGCCTGAACGATATCAAACCCGTCGAGATGACGCTCGACACCATCGATCAAGACACTGCGGGTGACCCGCTGATCCCAGCGCAGGCCCGCGACGTCGCCGCGGCGGTTGCCGAGCCAAAGCGCCAAACCGTAGCAAGTGCGTGCTGCGGTGCCGAGCTGCCAACGGTTTTCGAATTGCGCCATCGCTTCGCGCGACCAGGCTTTCCAACCGGCATAGGCGGGCCGCCATTCGACCGCCGCAGTCGGATCGATTTCGATCCAATCTTGCCGCAGGGCGACATAGACCAGCTTGCGTATGCCCACCAGCAGGTGCTTGGCCTTATGGGGCGTGGCGATGAAGCGGCCAAGAAGCTCTTCAATATGGATACGTCTAAGGTTCTTAACCGCTACATCCCGCCACATGAGCGGGTGATCAGGGACCACTCGTAGTTCTAGAAATTCTTCGATCAGCCGCGTGTTCTTGCCCTTGCTGGCTTCGTCAAGCGCCAACCACTTGACTGAGATCTTCAACCGTTGAAAGGCCGCTCCGAATGTGTAGGGCAGGGCCGCTCCGGGCAGAAGGACGACAGGAGCCTTGGGAATCTTCCGGCCTTCGACCGCTGCTTGGTAGGCCTCCTTGAATCCCGGCTGATTGGGAGCTGGCAGACTAACCACACGCTCCTTCGTGCGATAGCGCCAGCGAACTTTGCCATGTCGGTCGGTGTAGGAGGAGAGGCCGGGATATTTGTCGGTCATGGTAGAATGAATCTATTCCCTGCGATGATTCCCTTGCAACAGGAAGTCGACGATATTCTCTTCATCGTCTCCCGGCAGATCGCCAAAGGCCGCTTCGAGTTTGAGCCGATCCCAAATCACGCGGCCGTCAACTTTCTTCGGCTTCGGCATGCGGCGATCAGCAACCATTTGGTCGAATTTGGTTATGCCCACGCCAACATATCGGGCGGCTTCTTCGCGTGAGAGACCGCGAGGAGGATAGGAGAGGGTGTCGCTTTTCATGACCTCTGCCCCGGTATGTGTCCACCTGTGGGCGGATTTCCGTTCCGAGATCAGGATCTAGATTGTATTAATCACCGTCGAAAGGGTGCCGATCAAGCTGTGCGGTAAATTGCGGTCAGGACGTATAAATAGGATGGTCGTGTGAGTTCGGGGGTTCGAGTCGAGAGAGCGCTACCGCCTTTCCCCCCATCCAACGACTTGCCAGTTCAGGATTCGTTGCTGCGGTTGAGCAGAGCCGTCTGCTGGTAATCAGTCCCGGCTCGCTCAATTGGCTCCGTTGTGACTGGCTGAGGTCTTGTCGACTAAGGCTTCACCTCGGCTTCGGCCAAGGCAGCAAACGGCGGTTTGCGGCCTGCGAAGAGGACTGCCACGGAGGCACCGAGATCGCCTTCAGTCCGGCTAAGCCAAACCCATTGACATAGCGCAAAGACGTCGGAGGGCCCAGCTGCCACGATAATGCTATCTGAGGAAGGAACAGCGACCGTTGCAGAGCTCAATTGTGGCAAAATACGCCGAGGCTGGCCCGCCCTGGTACACCATCTATCCCGCTGCTCCGCATTTCTCAGCATCGGTCGGCGCCAAGGCTTGTGAGGAATGGCTGAGGCGCCTGCCGGCTAAAGAGCCCGTGTCGCTCTATCTCCATATTCCGTTCTGCCGATCGCTTTGCTGGTATTGCGGCTTCCCTACCACGGCCACTCGCCGGGATGCGCCGATCCTCGACTATCTGACGGTTTTGCGGGAAGAGATCCGTTTGGTCGCGGAGCAAGCGCCACAGGCGCTACCCGTCAGCGACGTGCACTTCGGCGGCGGAACGCCGACCCTGATCGGACCTGCGGGATTCCTGGCCCTGATGGAACTCCTGCGCCATCGTTTCGCGTTCAGGAAAACGGCTACGATCGCCATCGAGATCGACCCGCGCACATTCACGGGGGAAATGGCGGAAGCCTTAGGGACAGCCGGCGTGACCCGGGCGAGCCTCGGCGTGCAGAGCTTCGATCCCCTTGTTCAAAATGCGATTAATCGGGTCCAAACTGAAGCGCAGACGAAAGCTACGCTAGAGAGCCTGCGCCAGCACGGCATAAACTGCGTTAATGTCGACCTTGTCTATGGTCTCCCCAATCAGACCGTGCAGTCCTGTGTGCAGACCGCAGCCGCGGCGGTCGCCCTGCGCCCCGACCGACTTGCGGTGTTCGGCTACGCGCATGTCCCGATCTCCAGAAAAAACCAGCGCCTGATCGAAGAGGCCGCGCTGCCGGACATCGCTGCGCGCGCCGAACAAGCCGCGGCTGTGGCCGAGACATTGGTTACAGCCGGCTACCGCCAGATCGGACTTGACCACTTCGCCTTGCCGGACGACCAGCTCACGCTGGTGCAGCAAGCCGGTCGCTTGCGGCGTAACTCGCTGGGTTACTCAGCCGACACCCCCGAAACCGTGATCGGCTTCGGTGCGTCGGCCATTGGCCGTCTCGGAGATGGTTATGTCCAGAATGAAGTTGCAACCCGAACCTATAGCCGCAACATCAGAGCTGGCAGCCTGGCGACAGCAAAGGGCTGCCGACTCACCGGCGAAGACCGTGTCCGGGCCGCCATCATCGAGAGGCTGATGTGTGATCTGGAGGCCGATGTGCCAGCAATCTGTGCCGCCCACGGGTTTGACCCGATCCCTCTTCTCAATTCAGCTGAAGGGCTGGCCATGCTCGCCAAGGACGGAATAGTGGATATCAAAAGGGGGTGCATCCGCGTCAGGCAGGAGCACCGCTTTGTGACTCGGGCTGTTGCCGCCGCATTCGACACTTATCGACATCGCCCACCCTGTTAGACCGGTCAAGGTGGGGAGCAGCCACAAGGGCATCACAGCTTGTCCTGATTGATACAGATCACCACTGGGAGGTAGCTAGACTAAGTGTGAGCTCATCCAGCCGACGAGAAATTGACCCTCTTTGCGCGTCGAAGAACACGATGGTATGGCGGGTGGAAGAGCGGGCGAGATCGTCATTCAGTCGCCATTGAGAATCTCGATGGGCGCCTACGCAGGACTCCCACCCCAATTTTGCACCGGTTCACATGCTTTGTTGGAGATCTGTATCTGATCAAATTTCATCCGCCGCAGCAGAGGGTGGCACAGCTGCGGCCGCTGCAGGTTGTCTCTGGCTGCGGCGACATCAACGTTCACAAGCCGGCGATCGCGGAGGGCGCTTCCGCGTGGCGAGCCATTCGAGAGGTTTCGGCTGGTTTTGCCAAACCGGTTTCCCGGCGCAGCTGACAGGCGTCCAGCGCCTCCTTTCTGATCCTAATGCTGATCTCGGCCTGTCAGACGCGAGCTTACCAACTACGGTTTCGGCGCCCTCTCATTCAGTTCAAGAGCATAACCGATGCCCCGTACCGTCCTGATAAGTAGCGTCGCACCGGACGCGCCTAAAAGCGCGCGTAAGCGATAGATTCCGACGTCAAGTGCATTGCTCGTCACTTCGTCGTCGAAGGCATAGAGACTGCCCAGCAGGAGCTCGCGCTGTGAAGTGCGACCAGCGCGGGTGAGCAGATGCTCAAGAATGCACAGTTCGCGTCGCGGGATCTTTAGAGGCTGACCACCGACCGAGACCTGGCGGCCGATTGGATCGAATGTGAGATTGCCAAACGTAACGTCGGAGTCGGCCTCCTGCCTTGATCGCCGCAGAACGGCTCGTATTCGGGCAATGAGCTCATCAGTCGAGACAGGCTTAGGCAAGAAATCGTCCGCGCCCCCGTTAAAGATCGCTATACGCGTATCTCGATCATCGAGGCTGCTCATGATGATGGCGGGAATAGAATGCCCTTCGCGCCTCAACCGCTTCAACCAGCCTAACGCACATCCGTCCGGCAGGGCTAACTCTAGCAGGAGAAATTCATAGCGCGCAAAACCAAATGCTACTGACGCCTCCTCGAGAGTAGGCACCACATCAACGGTGAAACCGTAGTCCAAGAGCGCTGCTTGCATCACCTGAGCAAGCTTTGCATGATGATCAACGAGTAGCGTTCGCATTTCGCATCCTATCGAAGAGGCTTGGCACGGATAGCGCTGTTGGCGCTGTTGAGGTGTGGAGCATTTTGTGAACTGGAGGTGCGCAATGTCCGCCTATCCTTCCAACGCATTGGCCGGCGTTGCAGAGCCTCCGGCCACCCTCTTGGTGGATTTCGGGCATGGCTCGGCCTGCTGCGGGCTTCGCTTGGGATAGAGGATGGATGATACCCGCCGATTGTAGCCACAGGCCGCGAGCACGCACTTTCTTCCGTTGGCGGCTGCGAATGCAGGCGGCAGGAGCGTCCCTTTAACTCGGCAAAGGCCCCTCGACCGGCGATGAGGACGAAGCGAAAGGCGAGCTGCTGACGTTGGAACTCTCGTAGCATGTTCTCTCCGGCTGTGCGTGGCTGAGCTGAAACTGCTATCCACAAGTGTTCAAAGGGTCGTGTTCCAAAGGGAACCCGCCATCATCTTCTTGGCCGTCACGTGGCAAATCGCACGCCGATGCTGTGAAGAGGAAGGTTCAGTGCTCGCTGGCGCCGAACTTGTTGGCAGCCATCGAAATGATTAGCGTTTTGGGCAGCGCTCCCAAGCCAGCCAGACCGCCAGATCAGAAAGAGCACGCTTGCGAAATATCCTGCCTCGAAAAGCGGCGCGCAGGTTAGCGTCTTGACGATTGCCGCTCGGATGGAATGCGAGACGAGGTAAACAATGAGAGCGTTGGCGGGCAGGACCAACGCCATAACGTGGCAAAACATTCTCATGGGCACTGACGTTCTCCTGGATTTCCGTCAGTCATGCTGCGCGGTGTTCGGCCGCAACATGGGTCTGGCAATTCTTCGCACAGACGTCGAGCCCAGGCTCCGCAGCCGATGCGGCGGCCGGCATGGTCGATGACCGTGATCATGCGATTGAGCTCGCCTTCGAAGTCCTCGTCGTCACAAATGCCGAGGATTTCACCCGCGTCATCGACGCCATAAAAAGGCATGACTCCGCGAGCAGGCCGCGAGCATCGGCCGCGGCGATGCAGATCGTGCCATCGAAAGCGGTCGGATAATCGGACATCCATCTGGAGCCGTCGCGGGCAACAAACGGGCTGGTCATCGTAAATTCTCCACGCAGCGAGGTTCTCTCTTTTGGAGCCCCTGCCAACTCAGCAAAACGTCGAACGTTTTCCCGGTGACAGCCCTTATCTTGCGCCAGCCGACCGCGGAGGTCCTCGGCAAGGCCGTGCAAGTCTTCAAGGGACGCCGAAAAATAGCCACGTCTGCGATCTCAGTCGCATCGGCTGCGTTCAGATCCACGGCTTCAATAGGCCAGCGCCCCGTCTTGGGCACATTGTCTAGGGCGGCTAGCTTTCGAGAAGCTGACGAATATCAAAGGAATCGCGGTAAACGGGGGCGCCCCGAGAAACGACCTGAAAGGCGCTCACATGCGAAGAGCCAACACTGCTTGCCTGTCAGGGGATTCTTTCATTCCGGGTTCACGGTGTTCATAGCCTCGAACGCATGACGCGGGTCGATCTGCGAGCCGGATCCAACTTACATACGGGCGCTGTTCTCAGCACCGACATTCCGCTTGCGACGAACAACGCCCACGCGGCTACGGCCCGCAGCCGGCGACCGCCTGGCCGAACAGAGCCCCTTGTTCCGGTTGACATGGCTATCTACGTTTGCATCAACACGTTGCGCTTCCGTGAGCCCGGCCGTCGCCCGCCTCTACCGGCGTGGGCGCATGGACAATCGCAAATTCGAGTGGCTTACCTGGCTTATAGGTCAGCAACACGCGCAACCGCGCCTCACCGTAGATCCAGTCGGTCTTCGCCCGTTCGCCGACGGGAGGTGGCGGATCGACGACATGGCTTTCGATCCTCTCGGTTAGCACTCCGTGCTCCCAAAAGCCGTCGAGTCGGCTTCTGGAGACGGTGAGCCCCATCCGGTTCCGGTCCGCGCCTCGACCGCTCAGCTCGGCAAATCGCGCCAGCACGCTTGCGATGTGGCGAGCCGCCGCAACGTGGTTCGCCATCTTCGCGCCGCCACCGGGCGACAGCCAAGTGATCAGCCATTTTCGCGCGTGACAGGTCCATGACACGAAAATTGCACCAAGATCGGACCGGATAGCCGATCGGTGTGCTGCAACAGGCATGTTCGGCCTCCATCGTACGATCTGATTTCCGACTCGCTTTGCCACAGCGCAGATCGCTGTCACTCCTGATATAGTCCCTAACGAGCAGCCCCGATCACCCTCTCAGCAAGTCTTGTCTGGCGAGCGATAATTTCTGAACCTTCATAGGAAAGGTGACCGCTGTCTCGGTAGAGGAATTTGCCATCTATTTCAGTTCTGCATGTTGTGTCGTCGCAGAGGAAGTCGTGGTAAGAGATAACTGATACGTCAGCCTTGGACGCCACTTGGTTCAGGAACTCGAGAGTGAGACCTCGGAACCGGCGGTATTCGCTGAGATCTATATTGCAGCCACTATGGCGCCCGAACAGGACACTGCCCCGGGCCTTTCGTTCAAGGCATTCGCCGATATCGAAGGTTCCGACTGGGGGTGGAGCAACAACAACAACTCGCTTTCCCAAGCCGCGGACGGCTTCGACGAGAGCCTTAATGCCCTCAACGGCTACAGCTAAAGAAGTTTCACGCTCCGTGGGCGTATCCGTCTTTAGATAGGCAGCGATGTCAAACGAGCTTGAGATGGCAACGGTCTTTATCTCCGGCCGAGTTTTCAAAATGCCCAAAACACTTTCATTGAATTGACTGCAGTCTTCGGCCGCGCGTGCATAGGGAGACGGTACGAGCCCTTTGATGAAGCTAGCCACTCCGATGGCTGGGGGGCACGCGCTCATCGTGAGCTGAGCCAGTCCGGCTCCCCCGACTGTTTTGGCCAAGCCGGGTACCAGCGCCATGGCAAATGAATCGCCCCAAACCAGCAATTCGGGCCTGTCTGTCGTCTGGCAGTCCTTGGGGATTTCCTGAGGAGGCAATCCGGGCCTGAAATCACATGCTCTTCCCAAACCATAATTGATCTGCCGGATCTTGTCGAAATCAACGTTGCTCTTGATTGCGACTGAGGGCCAGATGCCGAGGAGTAACGATGCTGCAACGAGCCCGGAGGTCAGTCGTAGACATGAGGTGTGGAATCCCCGCCTGAACGGCTCCTCCACGTATCGGTGAAGAGCCCAGCTCGCAACAAATGACGAACAAAGTCCCGCATAGATCGCAAGAGCAGGAGGCTCGCCCAGCCAAGCTGTGCGCACATAGACAAGAACGGGCCAATGGATCAGATAGAGCGAGTACGACACGTCCCCTATTTTTGCCATGCCTCGAACCACCACGTTGTCCGCGCTGGGCGCAAGCAGGAGGATCAAGGTTGCCCAGCAAACCAAGGCCGTATCCACGACCGGGTGCTGGTAACCGATAGGCAGGCTGGGAATAAAGAGGAGAAGTGTCAGCGCCGGGAGACGCAGTTTCGGAAGCTGGGCAGCCACGATAGGGATTGTGGGTAGCAAAGCCCCCAATGAACCGATGGCGAGTTCCCAAAATCGGGTCGGCAGAAGATAAAACGCAGCCGATGGATCGCGCGAGGCCAGATAGAGACATAGAGCCCAGCTTGCAACGAGGAGCGAACTAACTCCTCCCAGCCACCACTTCTTGGGAATCAAAACCAGGAAGGCAGGTAACAGCAGATAATACTGCTCTTCGACAGCAAGCGACCAAACATGAAGGAGAGGCTTGGTTTCGGCTGCCCCGGCGAAATAACCTGACTGAAGCCAGAGAGCGATATTGGCGGTAAATGTTAGCGCCCCGAGAACCTGGCTGCGGAACTCCCGCAGGCCCACCTCGGACAGGAAGAAAGGGGCAGCAATTGTCGTCAGCGCAATCACGGCATAGGCTGCCGGCAACAGGCGCTTGGCACGCCGATAATAGAATTCCCAGAAACTAAACCGCGATTGCTCAAGCTGCGTCCTGATGAGGCCGGTGATCAGGAAGCCCGAAATCACGAAGAAAACGTCAACGCCAAGATAGCCCGCGGCGAACGGTCCAAGCCGCGCATGATAGAAGACGACCAGCAAGACAGCAAGAGCCCGCAAGGCCTGGATATCCGTTCGGAAATATTGTTGCGTAGAGGATGGACTAGTTATTGATCTATCTTGAGTAACTGGCGGCTGCTGTATGGTATACATCTGGCTTCCTGGAAATGAAGATCGGAATATCGCGTCCCGATCATCCGTTGGACTTGACTGTCAGAGACAGACCATTCATTGGCAAAACAATGACAAGGAGCCCAACATTGGGCGCGGGCGGCTGCTTAAGTGCATGTGGTGGTGAGGCGCTTGGCCACTCTTCGTGGCATCACGTTCGGTGTAGGTGGTTAGACTCTCCGTCATTCCTGCGCCGCCCGACCGGCACCAGATTGTGAATTAGCGAAGCGGTAGGTAATTTGAAAAATTGTTTGTTTGGATGAAAAACATCCACACGGTGGATGGATCGGACATGCGGCAAGCTTTGCGGCGCTCTGATGCCGGTGCCGATCAGATCCGGCCGAAGGTGCCAAAGCTGGCCCCATCATGCATGAGGCGGATTTCTGTGCTCGCCTACAGGAGCTTCGCCGATTCGCATCGCGTCAAACTCTACAGCATGAAAACCGTCGAGCGGCTCGATGCCGAGATCAACTGGGGCACGGGCTTCGTCGGCAATTTTCCCAACGACCACGCAATCATCCGCCTGGTCGCGCCTTGCTACTCGAAGAATTTGAATGGTCGTGCGGAGGGCTCGCTATACGACGCTTGGTACATCAGTCAGCTTGGTACATCAGTCAGATGCGTGCGCTCGTCAGTTTACCGGCAGTGGCACGCTGATGTTTCCGGTACCT
This sequence comes from Mesorhizobium salmacidum (SeqCode), assembly GCF_037179605.1. NCBI lineage: Bacteria > Pseudomonadati > Pseudomonadota > Alphaproteobacteria > Hyphomicrobiales > Phyllobacteriaceae > Mesorhizobium > Mesorhizobium salmacidum (SeqCode). The sequence goes on along the minus strand of NZ_JAPYKS010000018.1, from coordinate 34,748 downwards.
TTCGCGGAAGCGATGGCTCAGTAAGTCCCGGACGTGTTTCGAAAAGGACCAGGACTTAAGATGCAAGCTCAACGTTTGGCGTGGCCGCAGTGCGGGTGGGCATCACAAGAACGTCGCTCTCGAGATCCGCTGCCGTATCGAGGGTTCATATGCCCTGAGGGGTCGCGCTTTTGGCGGTTAGAAGGATGGCGCTGAAGCAACCACGAAAAGAAGCCTAGTCACATTGGTTTCCTTCCGACGAAGACAACCCAGCAGGGCTTCAACCTCCATCAGGAGTGAAGGCTAACTGATCCAATTGCCTACTCCTTTAAAAACTTACTTCACCCTTACACGATGCGCACTGACCCGTGCCGGAAAAGAAGAGTGTGACTGGTCAGCTTAGCCGCTGGCTGACGAGTAGGCTTCGCGCTCATCCGCAGAGATTTCTCGGATCACGCGACAAGGGTTACCAGCTGCAAACACTCCGGCTGGAATGTCACGTGTTACGATACTGCCTGCACCGATCACAGTGCCTGGTCCGATCGTCACGCCAGGCAGGATAATTGCCCCGGCCCCCACCCACACGTCTGATCCAATCTCAACTGGTTTTCCGTACAGTTGTTTCCGGCGAAGGGCAGCATCAAGTGGATGCATCGGCGTCAGGATTTGGACGCTTGGGCCGAAGAGCGCGTAATCACCTATACGAACTCGACAAGCATCGAGTACTATGCAGTTAAAATTGAAAAACACTTGCACACCTAGCTCTATGTTGGAACCGTAATCGCAGAAAAATGGTGGCTGTATCGACACAGTGTCTCCGCCTTTGCCGAAAATATGTTTACAAAGCGTCCGACGCAGGTCTTGGTCCGTATCACTGGAAGAGTTCATTTGCTGGCACAAAGCTCTTACCCTGTACCTCTCTGCAACGAGAGAAGGATCGAGAACATCGTAGGTCTCTCCAGCCAGCATTTTTTCAGTTTCGGTGCGCAGGGTCATTGAAGATCTCCTGGTGTAGAGGTTGTCGTCCAGCTTCTGACAGCGGGCTCATTTTTAGCTAGAAAACTAAGAGAAGGGGCATGGCAGGCCAGTTCCAGCTTATAGTCCCGCCGAGCCTACTGCGCACTTCAGTGCTACGGCGACTCCACACTGCTTTTCCTAATGTGTGTTTCCCAAAAATTGCAAATCGATTGCTATGATGGCGTCCATCGACGCCGTGAATGGCCGAGAGCCGCTCCCAGTTGGTCGGTCGTTCGATCAGGCACGGCGCGCCTCCAGCGATCTCGCGCCACGCGGCCAAGAAGGTCTATGCTCGTCAATGGCCCATCAGAGCACGGTCGGGCTAAACGCCAACCACCAGTGCCCCGCCGGCAAAGCCGGCACCAGCCGCCGCCAGCAGCAGTTTCTCGCCCGGATGAATGCGATTGGCGCCGTGAGCGATTGACAGCGACAGCGGTATCGTTGCGGCTGACGAATTGCCATGATCGGTGATGGTTTTGACGATGCGCGAGTCTTCGATGCCGAGCGACTTGCCCACCGCGTCGCAGATACGGGCATTTGCCTGGTGAGGCACAAAGCGGGCTACGTCTGCCGACGATAGGCCGGCCGCCCCCAGCGCTTGCCTGGAACAGCGGCTGATCATCTCCACAGCTTTGATGAAGACTTCGCGGCCGTTGGCGACGGTCATACGAGTTTCTGCAACGTCGATCTCGTCAGAAAACGGACGGTTGCTGCCGCCCGCCGGAATTTGGATCAGGCCATAAGCGGAGCCGTCCGAGGCGAGCGAGGAGCCGAGTATGCCGTGACCTGGGTCCCTCGAAGGAGCGAGCACCACCGCACCTGCGGCATCGGCAAAAAGGACGGCGCTTGCCCGCTCAGTCGGATTGATTCTGCGGCTCAATATATTGGCCGCGATGACGATGGCAGGCTTCTTGTTCAAGCCGACGAACCCGTCGGCAAAAGTCATGGCATAGATGAACCCCGCGCAGGCTCCGGCAAGGTCGACGGCGCCGGCGTGTTCGAGGCCGAGCATGTGCGCCACCAGCGGCGCACTCGGCGGGAGCAGATGATCAGGCGTCGAAGTGGCGAGCAGAAGCAGGCCGATCTCCTTGCGATCAACGCCTGCTGCCTCGAGCGCCTTGTCGCCTGCTTTTGTCGCCAGTCCAGAGAGGGTGTCCTGCGGTTCTGCCCAGAAGCGCGAGCGAATGCCGGTGCGCCGCTCGATCCAGCCGGGTTCCAGTCCTAGGCTCGCCTCGATCTCGGCATTGTTCACCTTGCGTGCCGGCACATGGTGGCCAAGCCCTACAATACGCGTCCTGTGATTCATGCGTTCGCAAGCTCGGTTGCCTCGTCTATTGTCGCGTAGAGCCGGTCGAGTTCGCCCGCCGTGACGCAATAAGGCGGCAGCACATAGATGATGTTGCCGAGCGGTCTGACCAGCAATCCGCGCTCGAGGAAAAAGGCGCGCAGCCTTGGGCCGACTTCGGCTAGATAGCCTGCGGTAGGGACGCGCAGGTCGAGCGCGGCAATCGTCCCGGTCGTGCGCACATTCTCAAAACGCGGATCCTGGCTGAAGCGCGCAATCATCTGCACCTGCATCCGCGACAGGGTGGCCACGCGCTGCGCCACAGGCTCATCCTTCCAGATGCCGACATTGGCGAGTGCTGCCGCGCAAGCAATCGGATTCGCGGTGAAAGAACTAGAATGAAAGAATGTCTTGGCCCGATCCCTGGAGAAATGCGCACGGAAGATCGCATCGCTGGCAAGCGTCGCTGCAAGCGGCATCGAGCCGCCGGTCAGCCCCTTCGAGGTGCACAATATATCGGGCGCGATCCCGGCCGCTTCGCAAGCGAACATGGTTCCGGTCCGACCCCAACCAGTCATCACTTCGTCGGCGATGAAAAGCGTTTCACAACGCTCGGCGATGCGCTTCAGTTCGGTGAGAACCCAGGCGGGATACATGAGCATGCCGCCCGCGCCGAGCACCAGCGGCTCGACGATGAGCGCGGCAACGCCGCGGTCGCACGTCAGCTGTTCGAAGGCATCGAGTGTTTTCTGCTCCTGGCCCGCGGCGGGGAAGGGGATGGTGTCTACCGCAAACAGCAGGGGCTCGTATGCTGCATTGAAGACACCGCGCGCGCCGACGCTCATGGCGCCGATCGTATCGCCGTGATAGCTGTGTTCCATGACGACGACGCGCGAACGCGGAGTGCCGTTGTTACAGTAGAAGCCGAGCGCCATTTTGAGTGCCACCTCAACACTTGTCGAGCCGCTGTCCGAATAGAAGACCCAGTCGAGCCCCGCGGGCGTCATGTCGATGAGTGCCGAGGCCAATTGCTCGGCCGGCTCGTGGCTGAGGCCGGCAAAGATCACCTGGTCGAGTGTCTCGGTCGCGTCCCGGATCGCCGCCATGATCTTCGGGTGACGATGGCCGTGGGTAACGACCCACCAGGAGGAGATCGCATCGAAAATGCGCCCTCCGTCCGATGTTTCCAGATAAGCGCCACCGGTCCGCGCGATCAGCGGCATGGCCGGTTCGACCGCGTGCTGGGTGAAGGGGTGCCAGACAGCTGAGCGGTTCATGCCGCGACCCCATTGAAAGCGGCCATGTCGAAATGTGTGGTGATGGCGACGCGGAGGGTGTCGGGTGTCAGCGGGTCGAGCAGGGGCAAGCGGCCAAGCACGCGCACCTGGCCTATGCCGGCGATCGTGCACTCGGTGTCGGGCCTCGCTTCACCGACAAAGGCAACACCAAGCAAAGGTATGTCACGGTGGCGCAGCGCCTCGATCGAGAGAAGCGTATGGTTGATCGTGCCAAGCGCGGTGCGCGCGCACAGCACGACCGAAGCTTGCCACCGGGCGAAAACGTCGATGAACAGGGTCTTGCGTGTGAGCGGTACCAGCAGGCCGCCGGCGCCCTCGACGACCAGCGGGCACTCGAGCTCCGGCAGGGTGAGGCGGTCAGGTTCAATCGTCACTCCCTCTAACTCCGCGGCGCGGTGCGGCGACAGCGGCTTCGACAGACGGTAGGCTTCCGGCACGATCCGCTCCGGTGGCAGCGCTGCCAGGCGGGCGGCGGCCTCGCTGTCGGTCCCGCCGTCCAGCCCTGACTGAACGGGCTTCCAGTAGGCGGCGCCAAGCGCTCCAGCCAGGCCGGCGCAAACGACTGTTTTGCCGATCCCGGTGTCGGTACCGGTGATGACAAAGATCCTGCTCATATCGATATGTGCTCCCGTTCTTCGGCAAGTGCATTAAACAGCGCCGCAACATCGCACTCGTTCACGTTCAGTGTCATTGAGATCCGCAGCCGTGCCGTGCCTTCTGGCACGGTTGGCGGTCGAATGCCGCGCACGTCGAACCCGCGCATCTGCAGCGCCTCGGCCAGCGCCATCGCACGCGCGTTGTCGCCGATAATGACGGGCAGGATTGGCGAGCCGCTCGCGGGCAAACCCAGCATCTGAATTTTCTGGCCGGCAAGAGCCACCAACTTGGCCAGGCGCTCGCGCCGCTCGGGCTCGTCGGCGAGGATGTCAAGTGCGGTTGCAGCCGCTACTGCCATCAGCGGCGAGGACGCTGTGGCATAAATGAACGGCCGGCAGCGGTTGATGAGATAATCGCACAGCACCGCGGGCGCGGTGACGAGGGCGCCCGACGCTCCCAGCGCCTTGCCGCAGGTGTGAAGCACCAGGACATTATCGCGCCCCTCGAGATCTTGAGCGAGACCGCGGCCGCCCGGACCATAAACGCCAGTGGCGTGCGCCTCATCGATATAGAGGAATGCATCGTGACGGTCTGCGATCTCGATCAGTTGGCGCAGCGGCGCCCGGTCGCCATCCATGCTATAGAGGCTCTCGACCACGATCCAGGCGCGGCCCGCGCCGCCGGCCGCGCGCCAGGACTGGATTGCGTCTTTCACCGCATTCGGATCGTTATGCGCGGCAATCTTGACCTCGGCACGACCGGCTTGCGCCCCCTCATGCGCGCTGACATGGACGAGTTCATCCAGCACGACCAGATCGCCCTTCTGGGGCAAGGTCGTCAGCACCGCGAAATTGGTGACATAGCCGCTGCCGAAAAACAGCGCGCGCTCGGCGCCGAAAAAATCAGCTGCCTTGGCCTCCAGCGCCTCGTGCTCGGGCGTGTTGCCGCGCAACAGCCGCGAGCCGGTCGCACCGACAGGCGTACCGGCAGCAAGCGCTTCCGTAAGCGCCCGCGCAATGCGCTTCGAACGCGCCAGGCCGAGATAGTCGTTGGAGGCGAAGTCGAGCCCTGAGCGGGCGGTCAGGCTGCGCAACCGGTTCTTGCGGGCGAGCCCGCGCAGGCTGGCCTCGTAGCGGTCGAGCAAGGTTCGCCCGTTCACAGGGCTTCGCGCGCAACCGGCTTGATGCCGAGCCGGTGCAACAGGGCGCTGTCCTTGTCTTCTCCGGGATTCTCGGCGGTGAGCAAGGTGTCGCCAACGAAGATGGAGTTGGCGCCGGCGAAGAAGCACAGGGCCTGCATCTCGTCGCTCATCGCCGTGCGGCCGGCAGATAGGCGCACATCGGATTTTGGCATGAGGATGCGGGCGAGTGCGATGGCCCGCACGAATTCGATCGGTTCGATCGGATCGGCCTCTGCCAACGGCGTGCCGGCGATCGGGATCAGCATGTTGATCGGCACGCTCTCGGGCGGCGACGGCAGGTTGGCGAGTGTAACCAGCATGTCGATGCGGTCAGCCTTCTCTTCGCCCATCCCGACAATGCCGCCGCAGCAGACATTGATGCCGGCCTCGCGGACATTGGCGAGCGTGTCCAGCCGGTCCGCAAAGGTCCGCGTCTTGATCACCTCGCCATAGTAGCGTTCCGACGTGTCGATGTTGTGATTATAGTAATCGAGGCCGGCCTGTTTGAGCCGGTGCGCCTGGTCGAGGTCCAGCATGCCGAGTGTCATGCAGGTCTCCATGCCGAGACCCTTCACACCCTCGATCATGGCGAGCAAGGCGTCCATATCGCGGGCTTTTGGGCTGCGCCAGGCGGCTCCCATGCAGTAGCGTGTGGCGCCTGCGTCCCGCGCCTTCCTGGCCTCGGCGATGACGCTTTGAACCTCCATTAGCTTCGAGGCCTCGAGGCCCGATTCATGGTGCGCGGATTGGCTGCAATAGTTGCAATCTTCCGGGCAGCCGCCAGTCTTGATGCTAAGCAGGCGCGACAGCTGCACCTGGTTTCGCTCGAAATTCTGGCGATGGATCGTCTGCGCCAGGAACAACAGGTCATTGAAGGGCAGGTCGTGGATAGCTTCGGCCGCCTCCCGGGTCCATTGCGGGGGCATTCCGTCGAATGAGCTCGCCGCAGCGTTCGGGTACAATTCGCTGTTCATTCCACCTCCATTTTCCGAAAAAGCGTTGGCTGTAAGTCCCGTTCAGAGGAGACCGCTTGGGCCTCGGTCGGCCTGGTCCGTCATGATCTGCCCACCAGCGCTGGTACGGGCAGGGTATTGCAGGCCTCATCGAGAATGCAAAAGGTGTAGCCTCCATCACCGTTGCGCCCGACCGAGTAGCTCAGTCGATCAACAATGCGATTATCCTCATCGAAGGTCAGCACACGCGGCTTCAGCGCGATCAACTCAGCCTCCTGGATATAGACCGAGTTGCAGATGATGACTTGATCGCCAGGCTGGCAGGTGCGCGCCGCGGCCCCGTTGAGGACACAGCAGCGCGATCCGCGATGGCCAAGGATCACATAGGTGGAGATCCGTGCTCCCGAATTCTTGTTCCAAATATCCACGAACTCCATCGGCACGATGCCTGCTTCCTCGCAATGGTCGGGGTCGAGCGTGATTGAGCCATGGTAGTTGAGGTTGGCTTCGGTGACGTAGATGCCGTGGAGCTTGCCGGCGACGATCTTACGCATTCGTTATTCCTCCTACACGAACTGCCGTTTTTATAGGGGCGTTGCACCCAGGGTCCTTCAGTTCAGGCGTCTGTTGCAGTTGCCATCAATCGACGCATCAAGTCCGATGTCGAGGATCGGAGCACTGTGTGTGAGCCAGCCGACCGAGATGAGGTCGACGCCCGTCGCGGCAATCGCCCGAGCCGTTCTCGGCGTCACTCGGCCGGAAGCCTCGGTGATGGCCCGGCCGCCGACCATTGCCACCGCGCGGGCAAGATCATCGAGCGCCATATTGTCGAGTAGAACCGCGTCTATCCCCAGCGCGAGCACGGTTTCGAGCTGTTCAAGCGTTTCGACCTCGACCTCAATCTTTACCATGTGGCCTGCGGCAGCACGCGCCCGCTCTATCGCCGTGCGAATGTCCCCAGCGATGGCGATATGGTTGTCCTTGATGAGCACGGCGTGGTCCAGCCCGAAGCGGTGATTGGCGCCGCCGCCGACGCGCACGGCGTATTTCTCCAGCGCGCGCAGCCCGGGTGTCGTTTTGCGCGTGCACGCGATCTTGGCTTTGTGGCCGTGCACGGCCTCGACCAGCGCCGCAGTGGCGGTCGCAATGCCGCTCAAGCGGCAGAGGAAATTAAGCGCCGTGCGCTCGGCCGCCAGCAGACCGCGCGCTGGTCCGCACAGCTGCGCGATTGTCTCGCCGGCCGCGACATCGCTGCCGTCCGGGCGCCAGATACGCATGTCGATTGTCGGGTCCATGAGCATGAAAGCGAACGCTGCCAGGTCGAGCCCGGCAACAACGCCGACGTCCCGCGCCTTGAGCTCAAGCTTGGCTTCGCGATCGTGAGGGATGATCGCATCACTCGTGAGGTCGCCAGCTTGGCCTAAATCCTCCAGAAGCGCATTGCGAACGATCGGTTCGATGACGATTGAAGGAAGAGGCGAGAACGACACCATATCAGGAGCTCCCTGCCGACGCGAGCCATCTGTGCGCAACCGCAGTCTCGAATGCCGTGCAGAGCGTCAGCCGCGACGGGCGGGCGGCAGCTTCGCGCCCGGGGAAATCCGACCGGCAATGCGAACCGCGGCTCTCCTCGCGACGAAGTCCCGCGATAGCGATCAACATCGCGACCAACGCCGGATCGGCCGCAGCATGACCGCCAACGGCGATCGGCAGCAATGTCGTGATGGCTTCGCGCAGCTTGTTGCCGTTGCGGACAATCCCAAGCGCATTGGAGGCCAGCCGTCGAATAGACGAAGGGTCCGGCCGCAGGGGCGCGATCGTCGGAAGCCTGGACCACTGCCAGCCAGCGCCAGTGCCTGCTACGCTTTCAGCCACCCACACGGCCGTGGCGATCGCTTCGGCCAGCGAATTGCTGGCGAGCCGATTGGCGCCGTGCAGCCCGGTACATGCGACCTCGCCGCACGCCCACAAGCCGGCAACGGAGCTGCGGCCTTCAGCATTCACGGCGACACCGCCCATGTGGTAGTGCGCCGCCGGGCGCACCGGGATCGGCTCGACGGCAGGATCGATGCCGGCCTGGCGGCATGCCGCCTCGATGGCCGGGAAGCGTTTTGCGAATTTCGGGCCGAGGCATTGCCGGGCATCGAGGAACACACGATTTCCCGCCTCGAGCTGAGCGAAGACCGCCCGCGCGACCACATCACGCGATGCAAGCTCGCCGCCAGGCACGCCGGAGAGGAAGCGTCGGCCGTGCTCGTCGACGAGTATCGCGCCTTCGCCGCGCACCGCTTCGCTGACCAGCGGCATCGGCCGGTGTGCAGTTTCGAGCGCGGTCGGATGGAACTGCACGAACTCGAGATCGGCAAGTTCTGCCCCGGCACAGGCAGCGAGCGCCAGGCCCTGCCCGAACGAGGTAAGCGGGTTGGTCGTATCGCAAAACAAACCGCCGACACCGCCGGTCGCGAGCACGACGCGGCGCGTGGGTAATGCGACCACACCGTCGTGTCGGGCCGCCACTACACCTACGATTCCACCGGCCGAGACGATCAGGCGTAGCACATCTATGCCTTCCAGGACCGTGATCGACCGTGTCCGCCGCACCGCGGGGACCAGCACACGGAGCAACTCGCGGCCCGTGGCGTGGCCGGCCGCGTGCACGATGCGGCGGCGCGAATGCGCAGCCTCGAGCCCTAACAGCAAGGCTCCATCTAGGGTGCGGTCGAAGGAAGCGCCTAGACTGATGATGCCGTCGATCGCGCGAGGTATGGCCTCGACAACCCGCCTCACCATCGCTTCGTCACAAAGCCCATCGCCGGCGGCAAGTGTGTCGGCGAGGTGCAGTTCGGGGCTGTCGTCGGCGCCGAGGCTCGCCGCTATCCCGCCCTGCGCAAGGGTGCTGGAGGCTTCGGTTCCCATCGGCGTTCTGCAGAGAAGGACGACCGGTTGCGGCGCCAGGTGAAGCGCCGTCATAAGTCCCGCAACGCCAGCGCCGATAACGACTGGCGCGCCGCCGATGTCGTGCAAGTCGGCGGTCATATGGCGAGCATACGCTCGACCGACTGTCGAGCCCGATCCGCGATCTGCGGGTCGATCGTCACGACATGACGGTTCTGCTCGAGCGCGGTGCGGATGTTGGCCAGCGTGATGCGTTTCATGTGCGGACAGAGATTGCAAGGGCGGATGAATTCGACCTCTGGATGCTCAACAGCAACGTTGTCGCTCATCGAGCATTCGGTCATCAGCACGACCCGGCTGGGCTTGTTGCGCCCAACATAGTCCGACATCGCCGCCGTCGAGCCTGCAAAATCCGCCTCGGCGACAACGTTCGGCGGGCATTCGGGGTGGGCGAGCACGGTAATTCCCGGATGCGCCTCGCGCAATTCGCGGATGTCTGCCGGCGTGAAGCGCTCATGCACCTCGCAATGGCCCTTCCAGGCGATGATCTCAACGTCCGTTTGAGCGGCGACGTTCTTCGCCAGATATTCGTCCGGGATCATGATCACGCACGGCACGCCAAGCGACTCGACCACAGCCCGCGCATTGCCCGAAGTGCAACAGATGTCCGCTTCTGCTTTCACAGAGGCGCAGGTATTGACATAGGTGACGACTGGCACGCCGGGGTAACGCTCCCGCAGCAGCCGCACATCTGCGGGCGTGATCGAGTCGGCCAGCGAACAGCCGGCGCTGACATCCGGGAGGAGCACGGTCTTGGCCGGATTAAGGAGCTTCGTAGTCTCGGCCATGAAATGCACACCGGCGAGCACGATGACATCGGCGTCGACCGTCATTGCCTCCCGGGCGAGCGCCAGACTGTCGCCGACAATGTCTGCTACGCAGTGGAAGATCTCGGGCGTCTGATAGTTGTGAGCGAGGATCACGGCGTTGCGCTCGCGCTTGAGCGCCAGAATGGCGTCGATGTCGTCGGAAAACGCGGACCACTCGATCCGCGGAATCACGCGCTGGACGCGGTCGTACAAGGATGCGCTCGATGGCAACGCGGTGGTCATCGACACCTCCGGTTATACTCGACCTGAATATAAGACGCATATTCTTGCGGTGAGTATAAGAGGATTGTCAAGCCCGCGTGAGCGGCAATTTTGTCCCGGCAACGGCCCTCTCGTCGAGAACCGCATGGCGAAAGCGATAAAGCTTAGCTGGTCGACCGCCCGTATCGGCGGTGGTCTCGCCGGTTTGCTCGACCAACTCCTGCTGCTCGATCAGCCGACGAAAGTTCGGCTTGTGGAGGAGCCTGCCCGCCAGGGCTTCCACGGTTCGCTGCAACTGTAGAAGGCTGAAGACCGGCGGCATCAGTTCGAAAACCACGGGCCGGTACTTGATCTTGGAGCGCAGCCGCGCAATCCCCGTAGCCAGAATCCGGCGATGATCGGCGATCATCGATTCACCTGCAACCGACCGAGCGGCCGAAGACTGCCCGCCGGTCGCCTCTCCCACCATGGCTGCTTCGTAGAGCAGCTCATAACGCTGGAGCGTCAGTTCCTCATTCCATGTCCCGTCGTCGAAGCCGAAGGCAACCGCCGACCGCTGCCGGCGCTCTCGGCGTGTCTCATTGTCACCTGCGCTATCCGCCCACTTGAGCAGGCGCGGCCGCAAAACCTTCGACAGTATCGATGGAGTACCGGAGCGGTGGTCCTCCCAGGGAAAATAGTCGTACCATCTCTCCCAACGGCGCCTATCCGACTGCGTTGCCTCTTCTTCTCGAGTAAGTGCGAGATAGCTGATCGATATCACACGCTGGCCGGTGCCGACCCGGTCGCGATCGGCGAAGGTGTAGAGCTGCTCTATGTAGCCCAGCGGCTGCCCGGTCTGTTCTTCCACCCACGACCTGAGGCCCGACTGAAGGGAACGATGGCCGAGTTCGAATGGACCGGAGGGCAGCGCGTTTGCTCGGCCGATTGTGAGAACGCGAGGCTCATGATCGTTCACCGCGACAACAACGGCGATCAGGTCCGCTTTGATGTCGTTGGCGTTGCTCACCCCTGTGCCTTTCCTGATTCCTTTTGCGTGGTCGTCCATGTTCCCTGTTTTGTTGGAGCCGCTGCGAAAAACGAAGCGTTCTATAATCGATTTAATAGAGCCTGTACCAAGCCTGTCGGCACGTCAACAGCGCAGCCATGCCCCACCGAATTGCCCCCGATCAGCTTGGTCTTCGCAAAGGAGATTGCCGGCTGCTTCAGCCGCCCTTCCGGCCGCTCGCTCCTGCGCTGCTGAGGCGCGCCCGCGAGCGGCTTCGCCACCCCGGAGCTGCCCCAACAAACGCCATCAAAACGCCGCCGAGTTCGAAGACTGAGGTTGTCTTAAGGCTTGACGCCCCCTGACCGGCGAGGCGCTCCGTCGCAATAGTCTCACGACGGAAATCCAAACAGATTCGCCCTGTGAAGGGGGCTTCGGCTCGCTTTGGATCAGGTCCCGGGCGTCCGTGTCGGATGTCAAAATACCCCAGACGCTGGTGCGTCACGGCGGCTGGAAAGCTGTCGATTGCCCTCGTAGAGCAGCGCCGTTGGCTCCAGCGAAATTGCCGGGCAGCGCGCGCCTGCAGCACAGGAAGTGGGCGCAACAAACGGGTGTGAGGCGCATGCGGCGCAAGTGGCAGACACAGCGGATATAATCTCGTCACGAACAGATATGAGCCAAGCCGCCGCGTGCAGCACCTCGCGGCGTTGCAACCGACAGGGCGCTGGTGCATGGATATAGACGCGACAAAGTGGATCTTGGCTGTGTCATGCGTTCTGCACCGGACCGGCCTCCCGAGGGCACAGGCGAGCATGGGCGGCTAGTCTCTGGGTGGCCAACTGTGCGGGTTGCGAGGACCGAGCCTTATTTGCCGAGTGGCTCGGTGGAGGAGGGGTAAGATGACCGGCTCGAGATTTGCGAGGCCAATCGTCGTTCAGATTGGCCGTCGTGGTGCAGAGCGAATCGTGTTCGATGTCAACGACGTAGCCACAATCTTGCTGCGGGATTTCAATCGCAAACCGAGAAACGGAAGATAGCAATGGACGCCTGTCTGCAAGTGTTGCGAGGTGAGGCCCATCCAGCTGTCGCTCGGCGTGCTTTCGTGGCCGCGGCGCTCGAAGCGCAAATTCTGCGTTGCGACTGAGGCATCAGGGCTTACTCACCGCTTTGCACTGCAAATTGAGACAAATCATTTGCCTCAACAGTCAGCGACTCCGCTATGTGGCTGGATAAAATGCGCCCGCCGCTGGTTTGTCGCCATTTGCGCGTAAGGCGCTCAAGGGCGGGAGAAAAACGGTGTCGGTTGATGCCGTTTACGAGCCTGGCCCGTCGGTCGCTCGATTGAAAGCTTTGTTTGAGGTGCAAGCTCTTTGGCACTCAATTCGAGCAGACGCTCGTCCAGTTCCTTATCCGCAGCGGTAAGTCGATGATTTAGACGTAGATAGTCCGTCCAGGTCGGCGTACGAAAAGTCTCTGTCCAACGGCAAGGTTCTTGAAGGTCGCGCTGCAGGGTCCAGTGCCGAGCACCGACACGACTTTGAACCCGTCGCCGTTCACGCATGTGCTCCAGGAAAGCCTCGACATGTTTTTCCGGTATCAAGTAGTCGATCTTAACGACGATCGGGCCGCTTCTTGGCTTCAGATCGAGGGCAACCGCAGGCGCATCGAATCCCTGAGGGTCTTGGTCTGATTCTCTCCATTCGCGGATGGGCAACAGGAACCCGGTTGCAGCGGCCAGCAACAGAGCTCCAGCGGAACTTTCAAGTGCCCAGCTCAGGGAATAAGTCTGAGCAACCGTGCCCCACAGCCAACTGCCGACTGCGATGCCGCCGGAGCAAAACGCATAATAGATCGACAGGGTGCGACCTACGACCCAGCGCGGGCTCGCCAATTGCACACTGACGTCAAGTCCAGTCCAAGTGACCACCCAACCCGCGCCGCCGAGCGTGAGCGCGATAGCGGCCACTGCAAGCGATGGCGTCAGAGCAAGTGAGAGCGCACACGCCGCGCAGGCAATGCAGGCGAGCGTGATCAGTCGCTCCTGAGAGAGCGTTCGTCGCAGGACGTTGTTGCAGATACCGGCGGCGAAGGCGCCGGTGCCGAAGCCGGCCATCAGGATGCCATACGCGATTGGCCCTGCGCTCAACTGATCGCGAGCAACCAGAGGAAGCAACGCCAGTATCGCGATGCTGGCCAACCCAAAAAGGGTCCCGCGTGCGATTGCCGCCTTGATCTCTGAAGACATCGCCGTAAAGCGCACCCCGTCATGGATGGCCGTGGCCATTGACTCGCGCGGGAGAGGTGAGGAGGGGACCTTCCATTTGCAGCGCTGTATGGTCCACAGCAGGGCCAGGTAGCTCAGCGTCGCCAGGGCGAAAGCGCTCAGAGGCCCAAAAGAGGCAACGACGAAGCCGCCAAGCGCCGGGCCGATACTGCGAACAGCATTATATCCGACCGATATTAGCGTAACGGCAGCTGGAACATCGCTCTTGCGCAGAACATCGCCAACCGAGGCATGCCAAGCGGGGTCGGTGAACGCCACGCCGCATCCCGCTAAAAAGCTCAATCCAAGGACAATCCAAGGGTCGACAAGTTCCAGCGACACCAGGCAGGCCAGCAACGCTGATGCCAGCGCTATCACGCACCAGCCAGCGAACATGACTTTGCGGCGGCTGAAGTTGTCGGCGATAGCGCCGGCAAACACAGACAGAAAAAAAGCGGGCAGCGTCGTTGACGCTTGTACCAGCGCCACGTTCAGATCGGACTTCGAGATCGTTGCCATCAGCCAACTAATCGCAACAGTCTGCATCAGCCAGCCAAGGCTGGAAACCTGAGTGGCCAGCCAAATCGATCTAAATGTCAGATTCTTGAGCGGCGCAAACGTTGTTGGAGATACTCCATCCGCATCTGCGCACGACGGCTTGCTCATCTTCTCCGAACCTTTGACCGTTTGCTGGTCCTGTTGACGCGCGTCCCCGCTTCGCGAATTGCCGTCGCCCAGGAGCTGGATGAGGTGCATTTCCTCCTCCACGGCGCAAGATGTTTTCGCCCGAACCGCTCTCGTGGTCGAAACGAATGTTTCTTGTGGAGGAATGATCGGACCGGAGTTCTGCAAAAATAGGCGTCCATCTCCTGGGGCTGCAGCACCCGAGGTCTTTGAAGCCGATTGGCACGGTTGTAGAGAATTCGGTCCTAGCCTGCAGGACAGATTGGAGCGTCGCTGGCCGTGACGTGCGCTGCGGTCGCGGCCAGCGAGCACGATGCCTGGGCAGCAAAGAGGTCGGTCACGTTGGCCGCCGCCACTCGCCGCAGACCGCCGGGATTGGCGTGCCCGGCGCAGCTGACATTTGACCCAGCAACCAAGGCAGCCGATCCGCCAAACGCTTCTCGGGCAGGGCTGTCGCAGACAGCTTTTCTTCCTGCCAAGCGGCTGCTGAGGGTCATGTCTCACCTGCGTGATTTGGTCAGGGAATCACGGCAGATTCATACCCCAGGCCCGTCGACGATCTGGGCGTTGTAGACCGCACGGAGCGGGTGATGCTGCTCACAGTCAAAGGAGCGGCATCGGATTGGGTTCGGCCGTGCCACGACCAGATCGCGGCAAGTCTGCGCACCTTGCGACTGCTTGCCGCGCAACAGGGCCATTCGATCTTTTTGGCCTATGCGTCGCCTTGCTGCCGGCGTCCGCGATCACATGACAGTTTTGTTAAGAAATGCGTCAGTTCAATCAATTTCGTTCCACTATGATCTAGATCAACCGAGCGTCTGGTCACGGCTGACATTGCTGCTGCGCACGAATTTCGGATTTCAAGGAGAGCATGATGAGAGACTGGATAAGGCCGGGACACGGAATTACACTAGGCATCGCCCTTGTCCTGACAGGGCTGCAGCAGGCCGTGGCAGCGGATGTAGAAGTGGAGTGTGTGATTCAGAACACGGTCGACGTGGTCGAACCTAGCCCTTGGCAAGTTCGCTTGCGTGCGCTTGGGGTGATCACGGACGATAAGGGTAACGTCAACGGAATTCCCGGCTCCGGCCTCTCTTATTCGGATACGGTGATTCCGGAATTGGACTTTACTTACTACTTCACCGACAATCTCGCCGCTGAACTCGTACTCGGCACTACCTCCGCCAATATCTACGGTGAGGGAACGATCGGTAAGCTGAGCAAGATCGGCAAGACTTGGGTGCTGCCGCCGACCCTCACGCTGCAATACCACTTCACCCAATTCGGCGCTTTCAAGCCCTACGTCGGCGCGGGGGTAAACTACACGGTCTTTTATAACCAGGTGACCGGCAGTGCCGACGCTCTCGACGTCAAGAACACATTCGGCGGCGCTGTGCAGGTCGGCTTCGACTACACAGTGGATCAGCATTGGGGCGTCAATTTCGACGTCAAGAAGCTCTTTCTCGAGCCGAAATTTGACGCAGTGGTCGACGGCACGAACGTGACGGGGAGGGCCAAGCTCAATCCTTGGCTGATCGGCACAGGCGTCACCTACCGCTTCTGACAATTCAATCCAAGGCGGCGCCACGTCCCCAAATGGTGCCGCCAAGCCCTTCTTGATCGCCTGATGCGCACGCACCGGCGTTCGCGATGAGCCCACCGAGCCGCCTCGTGCGCGACGGCGAGCAGCGTACAGCCGTCTCTCACGCTCATGGCAATGCTCGCAAATTTCATCCGCACAAACGCTCATCCTGCAGTTTCGAAAAACGGACTCTCGGCGCAGCGCCCGATTTCGGAAAGACGCAAGATTCTCGGATCGCGGCATCAATGTAAGCGCGAAAGGATTTTATTAAGCTTCATCATCGACGTATCCTCCTCCTTGAAATTCTGCTGACTCGGATTCATGGCCAAGCGACCAACGATTGTGGATCTCGCCCGCGAAGCCGGAGTCAGCGTGGCGACCGTTGACCGGGTTTTGAACGCCCGCCATCCAGTCCGGAAGCAGACTGCGCTGCGGGTCTACGAAGCGGCCAATGCAATTGGCTATCACGCGGCCGGCCGTGTCGAGCGGCGTGCGAACCCGGATCAGCCGCGCTATCAGCTTGGCTTTGTCCTCAGAAAACCGGCACAGCATTTCTACCAAGACTTCGCGCGCGAAATCGAAGCGGCAGTCAATGCGTCAGAGGCCTTCCACGGCACCTCGCTTATCGAATTCGTGCCATCGCATGTGCCAGGCGACCTGATCACACGCCTCCAGGAGCTTGGGAGCCACTGCCACGCGATCGCCATGGTGGCGCCGGACCATCCGACGATCACGGCGGCCGTCGAAGAACTCAAAGCGAAGGGCATCCCAGTTTTTTCGCTGCTTTCCGATTTCGCCGCCGGCGTCCGCGAGGGTTACGTCGGCCTGAACAACCGCAAGGTCGGGCGGACAGCCGCCTGGATGTTCTCCAAAGCCGCAAAACGGCAGGGCAAAGTGGCGGTCTTTGTGGTCAGTGAGCGCTACCAGGCTAACGAGCTTCGGGAAATCGGCTTTCGCTCTTATTTTCGTGAGAGCGCGCCGATGTTCGACGTGTTTGACATACCCATGAGCCTCGAGACACGACGGATCACCTACGAGGCAACACTGGATGTGATCCAGAGTGAGCCCGAGCTCGTCGGCTTCTATGTCGCCGGCGGCGGCATGGAGGGCGCAATCTCGGCGATCAGAGAAGAAGGCAAAGACAGGGACATTGTCGCCATCGTCAACGAGATCACGCCGGAGTCACGGGCCGCTCTCGCCGATGGCGTCATCACGATGGCGCTCGCCACGCCATTGCGTCGGCTTTGCCGGGAGCTGATGACGCTGATGGCCCAGGCCATCGAAACCGGTTGCGCGACCACTCCGGGGCAGACATTTCTTCCGTTCGACATCTATCTCCCTGAAAATATATGAAGATGATACGATCTTGCCGACGTTGCGGTCGTGGTATCGCCAGCGCATCTGGGTTCCAAGCATGCAGTTACGAGTCTTCCAGCCCAGCCCATTTTCTATGCGGCCGCAGCCCCGACAAACAGGAAGAGGGGTCTCGTGCAGCCCCGTTTCGGCTGTTGATGACGGCTCCGCGTAAGCCACTTCCGTCTGTCGGGCCGCTTCGCGACGATGTCCGGCTCTGACGCAGCCGGTGCAATCTACCCAGCTTTCCACTGGCGCATTTCTCTTGTATTTCACAAGCCGGTACCCATCTGGGGCGACATTAGTTCGGCCGGCGAATGATCCGGTTGATTGCGGTAATGGAGGATAGCTTGGACGAGCAGGATCCGAAGGAAGAGCCGATCGAGACAATGTTCCGCAATGGCACCATCACCGTCGTCGGCATCCTGCTCGCATTCTCGTTGGGCTTCGTCACGCACTGGGCGGCGAACCCGGTGCCGTGGCAACTGCATGATCTTTTCGCCGTCGTACCGATCCTGGGCGGCATCGCGCTGCAGATGCGGGCGCTTTCCATACTGCTCGACGTCGGTTCGCTACGCCGGCCGGTTTTCGACCGCGCTAACCGCATCTTCATGTTCGGCCTCGTCCTCACCGCATGCGGCGTCGGACTGGCAATCCTGCTCGACGTGTTCGAAATGTCCGTTAGAAGCACACTGCCAGCACGCTAAGAGGTTAAGCCTCCGATAGCGTCAGTCCGGATCCCTAGTCCGCGCAAAGCATCTGATAATGCGATCCTGGCGTAAGGCTAAGCTCTTTCCCAGCTATACCCGTTCATTTGTCCTCACCTGATTTCGATAGGTGCCGTGAACTCTCCAACCCCACTGCTAACTAGGGCCTGGCCGACCTCGCACCACACGGCGCACCAATCCGGCCATGCGCACAACACCAGGCTCGCTGGCCGCGCCGGCTGCCGGCGCGACCTCACCAAACGGCCGAGACGCCCAACAAATCGGCACCGGCGAGGCGAGGCTCAAGGGAAGACGAACAGCCGGTGAGCTCGGTTATCAGTTCAGAATCGGTCGTGCGCGGCTGCCGGCCGAAGCATTTCGTGATCTGAGGCAATTGGTGCGGGAGCTTCAGCGATACCAGCAAGGCCCGCTCGTCGTCGCGTATACAGATGGTCTTGGGAATCTGACGCGGCTGGGTCACATCCGATTTAGATGCATGGCAAACGACCGGGCCATGGGCCGGGTGCTGTCCTGAACGATCGTCGAGCAAGGGGCAAGCCCCCCAAGTTCTCCAGGCCTTCGGGCTTTCATGATGGCGCGCATTCCCCGCAAGGATGGAGATCATCTCTTCTTTGTTACGAATGAAATATGCTCGGCGCTACAAATGAAACCCATTTCCCTTAGACAGCTGCACAGATGAATGGCAAATGTACCAACGAATGCGGAGAGAATAGGGCGCCAGATGCCGCGATCTCTTGAGGATTTTAGAAGAGGTCGCTGGGCCGAAGACAAATGTCGGTTTGTGATTTGTCCAAAGTCTCTGGAAAGACATCCGGAAGAGGAAAAAATGAATAAGTTATTCACCAAGCTTGACTGCGGAAAAGTCTGCTCGATTGCCTGCACTGCGGCGTTCGTGACTCTAATTTTCGCCACGCCAAGCGCCGCTCAGGATTTCAACGGTGTGACGTCATTTCTTGACGCGATTGTGGCAGCGATCACCGGACCGATTGGCGTTGCGATCTCTGCCCTGGCTGTCATCGCCGTCGGCTTTTCATTCATGACCGGCCGGATGGACTGGACGTTCGCGGTGTCCGTTATCGTTGGCATCGCGATTGTCTTTGGCGGCGCTAGTTTTGTCCATGGCCTGAGCCCAAAATAATCTCGATCCGGCGCCGTCGCCTGCTCATTTTCTGGAAGGCCGCGGGCTGCCTCGCGGTCCCAATGGAGTACAGACCATTCAACGTACAACGCTTTTCATAGGCCTGACGCGAGAGGTCGCCTTTGCGGGGTTGCCGATCACATATCTGGTCGTTCTCATATGTGCCGTCATGCTGGGCTTCCTCATCACCCAATCATTCATCTACCTGGCGGTGGTGGGTAGTATTGGTTACGGCGCGCTGCGTGCCCTTGCCGCCCATGATCCAAAAATAATCGATGTCTTCATCGCAACCGTGCAAAGCACGCGGATGAGCGCGGCACTGTTGAAAGGCGAAGGACTGGTCTACCGTGCTTGAGGCATCTCCCCGTCGGGCGATGCCACAAGGCGATCCCAAAACCGACCAACTTGCCAGCCAACTACCATATCTGAGCAGCGTGGACGACGTCACCCTGATGTTGCGGGACGGCGATCTAATGGGCGCTTTTGTCGTCGAAGGCGTCAATGCCGACACAATCGACAGCCGGCAGACAGCGGAGCTGAGTAACGCGTTTTCTCGCTTCATTGCCCAACAGCGCGGGAATGTTGGGTATTACGTTCACCGCATATCCGTTGCCGCTCGGCCCAACTTGCGGGCGATCGAAGGAGATGCGTTCAATGAGGAGATCGACCGGCGCTGGCGGCATTATCTCGAGAACATCGGGCTACGCGATCGCATCACGATGATCACCATGGTGATCCGGCCACCGAAAAAACTAACCAAACTTGTCAATTTGTTTGCCAACAAGGATAGCTACAGTCGTGACGAGGTCGCCGCGCGCGCGGTCCGCCTCGATCAGATGATCACAACCTGCATGGTCAGTCTAAGTGAGGCAAAGCCTCGTCGCCTCACGGTATTGGATGGCCGATGGCTCGGCATGTTGCGCACGCTGACCGACGGATCAAGTGGGCGTCTGATTCCGGGCAAGAGGTTTGTCCCGGTCGCTGATCTCCTGGCAACCTCGACAGTCACGTTCCGCGGCAGGGTCTTCGAGTGTGACCATCCGAACCCCGGCATCAAACGCTACGGCACCCTCGTATCCCTAAAGGATTATCCGACCGAGACCTTTCCCGGAATCCTCGACAGGCTCAACCTACCTTACGATACCGTGGTCTCACAGAGCTTTACTCCAATCGATAACATTGCCGCCCAAGGTAAGATCGCTCGTGTGCGCAAACAGATGAGGGCGGCAGAGGATGCGGCCGTCTCCCTGATGGCTCAACTCGAAATGGCCGAAGACGACGTTGCATCGGGTCGCGTCGTCTTTGGCGACCATCATTGCAGTATTGCGGTGTTCTGCGAAACTCGCGAGGAACTTGAGGAGGCCATGGCGTATGTCACACGCGCCATGCAGGAAGCGGGTGCTGCAATCGTGCGCGAGAGCTTCTCTGCCCGGGCCGTCTATTTCGCCCAGCACCCTGGCAACTTCAGCTACCGCACCCGTGCGGCTATGATCTCCTCTCAGAATTTCGCAGAATTTTGCGCCATGCACGGCTTGCCGAAAGGCAACCCACCGGAGCGATGTCCTTGGGGCGACTGCGTGACAATCTTCCCGACATCGAGCGGCGAAACGTTCCGTTTCAACTTCCACTTACCAGGCAAACCGGGTCAGCGCACGGTCGCTCACACGCTCGTGCTTGGCCAAACGGGGTCCGGCAAGACGCTCGGTGTCGCGTTTCTGCTTAGCCAGGCCCAACGGCTTGGCGCTCGCATGATAATCTTCGACAAGGATAATGGTTTCGAGATGGCGGTCCGCGCCATGGGGGGAACGTATTCCTCCGTGCGTATGGGCCAGGAAACAGGCTTCAACCCTATGCGGGCGGAGGCAGACAACCGCGGCACAGCGTGGCTGTCGGATTGGCTTATGGCATTGGCCAGCAATGAAGGAGGACAACTAAATCCGGTACAGGTTCAGGCCCTGAATGATGCCGTTCAGGCCAACGCGACAGCCGACCCTCGCCTCCAGAATTTCGAACAGTTCCGTAGCCAGCTGCGTGCGACGGACGACGATGGCGATCTCCATAACCGGCTTGGCCGGTGGGACGAAACCGGCCAGTTCGGCTGGCTGTTCGGCGGCAAGGAGGTCGATACGCTCGCTTTCGACAGTCGGATCACCGCATTTGACCTTACCGAAATTTTCGATAATGACGGCGTCCGCACAGCGTGGCTGAGCTATATCTTCCGGCGCGTGGAACGGCTGGTAGAAGACGAAGTTCCAACCCTGCTCGTCCTTGATGAAGCCTGGAAACTGCTGGACGATCCGTATTTCGAGCTGCGCCTCAAGGACTGGATGCTAACGATGCGCAAGAAAAACGTTGCGGTCGTTCTCCTGACCCAGCGCGTGTCACACCTCATCAACAGCGCCGCCGGCGACGCCATATTGGAGAGCGCCGCCACGCGTCTGATCTACCCCAGCTCCTACAATACCGAAGCCGAGCTCGCACCGCTCAACCTGACGCCCACGGAGAGCGCGTTCCTTCAGACAAGTAACGTTGGAAACCATCTCGTGCTGTTGAAATCGGGTGGTGACAGCGTCGTTCTCGACTTCGCGCTTGGGGCGATCGGTAGGGGGATCGATGTTCTGGGAGGCGGACGCGGGCAAAACGCGCCTGCCGAATGGCGCAATGTGCCTAATTTTCAAATGGAGATGCTGAAATGAGGAGGTCCCTGATCTGTCTCACATTGATACTCGTCCCCCTTACCGCCTGCCAATCGGTCCCGCCGATGCGGGAGAACAATTGCGTCTGCACCTGGGAAACCCTTGACCGTCAAGCGGAAGGAGCCGTGACATGAAACAACCTTTCAAGGCTGTGGCTGGCCTTCTGCTCGGGGCCGGTCTGCTGCTTCACGAGGCTTACGCCCAAGAAACCGCGATCGCGCCTGTGCCGCTGCCTCCCATCGCAACGCTGCCTGCGGCGCCCGACGGCGCGCAGGCAAGCTACGACCAGAACGCTGTCGAGTTGCTGACATATATGGTTGAGCTGTCCCGGCTGATGGGCGGGGGCACCACGCAATTGCTCACGTCGGCGCACGTAGCTGAAAAGCTGCTAAGCGGGATCCAGGATGCGGCTCAAGCGCAGCTTGCTGCCATATCTGGCCCAAAGCCGTTCCCGCAGAGCAACAGCGAGGCAGACGTCGCGGCCCGCAAGGCAGGGCAAGGGCCTTGGGAAATGGCGAACGCTGCCTTGAACGGAGAGACGGTTGGCTCCGATGGAATTCAGGCAGCGCTGATCAAAATTCGCAAGCTATACCGCTTGGACGACGCATTTGCCTTACGCAACGACAAGCTCCTCAGCAACGTCATGGTCGCTCATTCAGCGGCTCAAGGCGCTGTCGCTGCGTCTGCCGCGGAGGACTCCTACAGGCGCGCCAACGACAGCATGGGCAGGATCAATGATTATGTCACAGCGCTCAGCACCAGCAGTGACTTGAAAACCAGCGTCGACATCAACACACGCGTGATGATCGAAGTCGCCCAGCAGCTGAACGAAACGCTTCGCACCCAAGCGGCGATCGCCTCGGTGGCAGGAACCTACCTCATGTCGGTCGGCGCCGAAGCCGCCGAACCGGACACGGTCAAAAACCTGTTTGGCGACTTTAACCGGTAATTATCATGGGTATCATTTCGACAGTTGCCCACACGATTGACGGCGCCCTCGTTGATTATGCGGAGACAATTTTCGTTGGAGTTGCTGACCCAATCAGAACGCTGCTTGCCGCCGTAGCTCTGATCGCGCTGTTGTTCATCGCGGTGAATCACATAACGCAATTCAAACCCGTGAACTATTCGATATACCTGCTGTGGGGGCTACGTTATATACTGATATATTCTTTCGCGACCATGTGGGTGAATTTCCATGGCATTTATACTGTCCTGGTGGATGTGCCCAGCGACTACACTGCCATTATGCTACGCGGAGCGGCAAAGCAAATCCCGACAAAGAATAAGAATGTCCTCGATCCTGAGCGGATAACCGACACGTATTCTGCAATGGACGAGTTCGCCCACGCGATTTTCGAAATCAGCGGACACTACCTTTCGAATATTCCGGTCTTCAAGGTCGGCAAGGCACTCCGAAACGTCTTTATGGGTGTGCTCATTCTGATCGTTGGCGCGTTTTTTACCGCCGCATGCGCTATTATTGTCCTCATCGCAAAAGTAGGCTTCGCAGTGTCGATCAGCTTGGCGCCTCTGGCCATTATCATGCTGATGATGCCTCAAACTAGGCAACATTTCGAGAGCTGGACGCGCTTTACAATGGGCTTCGTGATTGTCCCGTTGCTCACCAGCGCACTGATGACTGTTGTTCTGTATGTCGCCGCCCAAATCCTGGCGAACGACGAGGGCGGATTCGAGTTCCCGACAATCATGATCGCCGTGACGGTTCTCCTGTTCATGGTCCCGACGATGGCAAGCACCCTAGCTTCTGCATCGGTCTCGGCCGTCGGCGCCGGGGCAGTGGGGGCCGTAGCTGGCATGGCTAAGAGTGCTCACAATAGCCTTCGCGCCTCAAACCGGTGGTTGGCAGATGGCGCAATGGCGGCAAGCACCGCGCGGGGCGCTGGCGCTTCGGTGGGCGGAGCGACGATGTCGGCGGTAAGATCGATGCACCAAAGCGCACACGTCCGCAGGCAGCGTTGGGATGATTTTCTTGCTCGCGGCATGATCGGACATTCCTCGCCGAAACCGGGTGGCAGGGGGGCCGCTGCCGACAGTTCTTCCGGTGGCGCCTCCCGCTCAGACGGCAACGGGGCCCTGTCCCCTGAGCAGGCCAATCTCTACCGCTGAAACGCACGCACACCAGAATAGGAGGGACGCGTGGCTGAACATGCAACACAGCATGCATTCGAAGACGAGCTTTTCTTCAACCTTCGCGATCAGCGCAACAATTGGGCAAGAATTGCAGTTTGTGCCACCTCCGCAAGCCTTTTGTCGCTGGTAGCTCTCGTCATCGTACTGCCGCTCAAAGAAACCAAGCCGTATGTGGTGATGGTCGATAAAACCACCGGCGAGGCTGAAAAGATCGTCCAGGTCCGGCCTGCCTCACTCGAACAGCAGGAGGCTGTCCTTCAGGCAGAACTTGTTTCCTATGTTGTCGACCGCGAGACTTACGATCCAGCCGATAACAGGACTCGAATTCCAGACGTCATGGAGCGTTCATCGGACAACGCCGCGCAAACTCTCGCCCAGACCTGGCGCTCGGATTCGCCTCAATATCCGCCCAAAATCTACGGCAATGAGGTTCGGGTGCGTGTTGTGGTCAAATCTATCTCCTTGACCCCTTCGGACCGCCGCAACGTGACGGATCTCGCTCGTGTGCGCGTCATCAAGCATCGAGAAGAAAAGGGGCACGACACGGTCGAGCGCAGTTATGTGGTCACCGTGGGCTATCAGTTCAAACCAAAGGTAAATGCCACTTTGGAGTCTGTGTGGAAAAACCCGCTTGGCTTCAATGTTGTGGCCTACCGGATCGACGCGGAAACCGCTAATTAAACATGCAATTTACCGAGGTAAAAATGCTAAAGACCTTATCATTGTCACTTCTTATCAGCGCAGGACTTATGACAGCCGTCATGGCCGAGCAATCGCCTGTTGGATTTGCGGCCGATGCACGGATAAAGCGTTATGTGTACGACGAGCACAACGTATACAAGCTTAGCCTATATTTGAAATCGGTCACAGCGATCCAATTTGACGCCGGGGAGAAAGTAGAGTCGATCCTCATCGGAGACAGCGCGTCTTGGCAAGTGATCAAGCTGAAGATGGGCAACGTGGTCAGCCTGAAGCCCATTATCGACCAAGCCCTGACAAATATGACCATCTACACTGACCAGCGCGTTTATACGTTCGAGCTACGATCAGTCGGCGAGATAAAGGCGGGCATGAAGGCGGGTGCCGCGCAAGCGTTCCGGATCGTCTTCACCTATCCAGAGCAGTCCAGGGCGCCGGACAAGAGCCTTGCCCGTGGCGGACCGGTAAATCACAACTACATGGTCTCGGGCCATGCCCGGTTCCGTCCTCTCGCCGTAACAGACAATACACTGCAGACAACTTTCGTGCTGCCCAAGGGCGCACCCCGGCCCGCAATCTTCAGTGTCGGCAATCATCGCGAGGAAAAGCTGGTCAATTCGCGCACTGACGATGACCGTGTCATCGTCGACGGGACCAGCGACTATTGGGTGATGAGAATCGGCGATGACGCTGTCTGTGTCGGCAAGACAGACGCTGTGCAATCGCAAAAAAACAAGTGAGGAAAGGATTGGGACGTGCCGGATAGGTCGAGCGATATTGACACTCGACAAGATCGCCCTGCCGCTGACACAGTAGCTGATGCCTCTGTTGATGTGGACCGCGATAAACGCGTTGAAGAACGCCGAGCTCGCCACATTGCGCAATCTGAGCGTCAAAGTGTCGGCTGGGTTATGCTGGCCGGCATGTTGCTGTTTGGTATCGCCGCTGCTTGTGCCATTGCTGTTGGACCAACTCGAGCGCTGAACGCAGTTGGGTTTGGCGGCGAGGATGAGCAGAAGACCTCCCAGATCAATTTGGAAGTGGACCGCGCGATCCCGAACGAACAGCGGCTTGATATTCCAGCTGCCGAGGCGCCTGCGGGAACTGATCCAAGGCCCAGTCCCAACGCCGAGACGAACAAGCAGCTCGAAGAACTGCGCAAGGAAATCATTGCCGAAGCGAGGGCCAACAAAGGCTCAGACATTTCGCTTGCTGAGGTCCAGAAACTGCTCGAGCGGTACAACAAAGAGATAACGCAGAGGCTCCAGGACGAGCGCGAGAAGCGGAACCTGGAAGACGCACGACTCCGTGCCGAGGCGTCGCGTTTGGAAGAAGAGCGCGCACGTTCCGAGGAGGCCGCCAAGCTCGACGTCGAGAGGCGCCGTCAACTGGACGAGATTGCGACCAAGCAACGGGAATCGACAGGCGTTGTCGTCGATGAATCTGGAGCGGGCGTGGCTTTAGCCGAAGATGCGCGACAAGGGTCCCAAGACCTGAGCGCAAACGATCGTTTTCTAGCCTCTGCCGCCGGCTCGGAGGTAAAAACGTCGGTGTCTCGTGCTCTCCCTGCTCCTTCACATACGGTCGTGCAGGGCACCATAATCTCTGCGGTGCTTGAAACGGCAATTGATACTGAACTGCCGGGAAATATCCGCGCCCAAGTGATCGAGCCGGTCTTCTCCTTTGACGGTTCTCGCATTCTGCTGCCGGCGGGGACCAGCCTGATCGGCACCTTCAGTAATCGGGTGGATGTTGAGCAAAAGCGCGTGCTCATCGCCTGGAACCGAGCAGTCACTCCCGATGGCCAATCAATTGCCCTGGGCTCTACAGGGGCGGACCTGCTTGGTCGCGCGGGCACCGAAGGTAACGTGGACAACCGCTATGTAAAGAAAATAGGTGCAGCTGTCCTCATCAGCGCGATCACCGCTCTGCCCTCGATCATTCCCGGACTGACCAGCAGCAACAAGTCCTCCAGAGAAGGTGGTGCGACCATCAATATTGGGGGTGCCGGATCAGGAAATAGCGATGCTGGTGGCCAGACCGCATCTAAGATCGCTGGGGCACTCAGCGATCAAGGTGAGGATATCTTGAACAAATATCTCTCCCTCCCTCCCATCGTTCGTGTCCCTCAGGGCGAGGAAATTCGAGTCTTTGTCAATCAGGATCTCATTATCCGATGAATGACCACCAGCCCAGCCGCGATATCTCATATGTGGAGCAGTACCTGGGCCCGCTTCGAGACTACCTGGTCAATGACAATATCAATGAATTGGCGATCAATCCGAACGGGTCCATTTTCGTGGAGGCGGCCGGAGCGCTACACATGCAGGAGATCGACGTGGCCTTGCCGCCTCGTGCCATCAAGCGGCTTGGAGCACAGCTGGCAGGAGAGACCCGCAACGTCCTTGGGCCCGATCATCCGATCGTCTCCGGTCGAGTCGTGGTTTGGGGGAATTCGTTGCGTGTGCAGCTCGTAGTCGAACCTGCCGTCGAAATGGGCGTGTCCCTGACCATCCGTAAATATCTGAAGCGGACTTTGGACTGTGCCAAGATAGACTTCATCGACGGCGGCCAGATCACAGTGGATGCCAACCGCCGCGAGCGACACCGGGCAATTATGGAAATGGCCAGCGTCGGCAATTTGCATCATCTGTTTCGACAGGCCATCGATGAGAGATTCAACATTCTCATTTCGGGCGGCACCTCCTCCGGCAAGACCACAGTCGCGCGTGCCTTGCTGGCCATGTCAGACCCTGCCGAGCGGATCATCACCATCGAAGACGCACAGGAGCTTAACCCGCCTCACAAGAACCAAGTGGGGCTAATCGCAGATCGTAACGAGAGTTCCGCTCGCCGCCCATCGAGACTCTTGGAAAGCTGCCTGCGAATGCGCCCTGACCGCATCATCCTTGGCGAAATCCGCGGCATTGAGGCTTATGATTTTCTTGAGGCGATCAACACCGGCCACCCAGGTTCGATATCGACTATCCACGCAGACAGTCCCGAACTTGCTTTCGACAGGCTCGCACTCATGGTGATGCGCTCTGGCGTGCAGATGTCCCATTCGGACGTTGCCAACTATGCGAAAAAGACGATTGACCTGGTCATTCAGGTCGGCCGCCGGCAGGGCAGGCGCGGCGTACTGGAAATTCACCTGCCCTCGCAGAATTAGACTAGGCGTGAATCGCCCAAATGGGGATGGCCAGATCAGGATCTGCGTGCCAACGTCAACTGCCGTCCAGGGGTCGATCAGATCCTTGGAGCTTGGCGACTTTCGTCGTGGTTCGATCTTGGGGGCACGAAGGTGCAAGCGCCTGAACAGCAACGCTTGCCTGACGATCGGATGCCGCCTAGCCATCCAAAAATCAAAACCGCCGGCGGCGGTGCCAGCCACGCTCAGCGGTTTTTTTCTGCGTGCTCAATCGCCGATCCGCCCTACGGGTGTGTGCATATGCAGACGTGCTAAGTAGCTCATCCATGTCAAAAGGCCCCGGTGCAGACCAAAGCGCCAGGGCTTTCCTTGTGGGCTAGCTCGAGGACGTTGTTTAGGCTGTTCGCGGCGTAGCTTCGATCGAACTGCTGCTCGCCCATCGCGAGGGTCGACGCTCCGGAGCTTTCTCTTTGACGCGACCGGTCGGCGGCTCGCCCGACCATTACTCAGGAAGACCGGCGTTGGGCAACCGTTTCGGTCGTCGCTTATACAGCCGGCGACTGTCCGCACAACGAAAGCTGGGATGGTGGCCCGCCTACGAGTTACGGTTTCGAATGAAGGGAAGCGGCGACATTGGTGTCGTGTCAGCACGCACGGTCTGGCACCCATCTTGCACGACCATTTCATCTTGGGAGAAGATGGAATGGTGTTTATCCAATTGCCTGCTCGACAGAGATTTGACGTTTCAGCGTCGCCACAGCCAAGCTGTTCAGGAAGGGCTCCTGGGTCAAGTCCGTCACGACATTCACATGTCGGTACGGTGAAAACGACCGGCTCTCTTTGCTTGTGATCTTCAGGCTGGGCCTCCAGCTGATTGGAGTCGAGCACCGTTCCAGAAACCGCTCGGCGATCATCTGGTTAGGTTTACAGTGCAAGCCGCTGGCGCCTCCAAACAGGGCCGACGAATCCCAGAATGCCCTGAGAACACTGCGTACCCGATATAGTCGTTTGCGCAGAAAGCTAATGAAGGACTTGAAACGTGACGCTCAGAATTGGTGTAGATATTGGCGGCTCATTCGCTGATTTCGCAGTATTGGACAGCCAAACGCGCAGCGTTCGTACACTCAAGGTTTTCTCTCGGCCCGATAGCCCGGGCACCGAGGTCCTCGACGGCATGCGAATGCTGGAGGACCGCTATAGCATCCGCCCCGAGGACGTGGATTATTTTACGCACGGGACCACAGTTGGCGTGAACGCCGTCGTGCAACGCAAGGGACTGCGCCTGGGATTGATCACAACCGAGAACTTTGAGGACGTGCTGGACCTGGCACGACTGAAGAGCCCCGATATGTACCACCTCTTGTCAACCAGGCCGCAGCCACTCGTGCCTCGCGATCGCGTATTTGGTGTCGTCGAACGGCTGAATTTCGATGGGACGATTGAGATCGCAGTCGATGAAGCAAGCGTGCTCAAGGCACTCAAATCAATCGAGGCCGCACAATGCGAGGGAGTTGTCGTGTCGCTCCTGCATGCCTACCGCAACCCTGTGCATGAGCAAGCTGTCAAGGCGATCCTGCTCCACGCGCGCCCCGATCTGTTTGTCACCTGCTCGCACGAAGTCTGGCCCATTATCCGCGAGTACGAGCGAACGTTGACGAGCGTGATTGGCGGTTACGTTCAGCCACGCGTCTCTCACTACCTTACTTGTCTGCAGGACGCTTTGACAAAGACAGGCGTCTCAGCGGAGCTGAAGGTAACGAAATCCAATGGCGGCATCATGAGCGCCGAGCACGGCAAATCGAACTGCGTGCAGATGATCCTGTCGGGAACCGCCTCCGGAGTGATCGGCGCTGCCTATGTTGCACAGCAATGCGGTATCGAGAACTGTATGAGCCTGGACATAGGCGGTACTACAGCCGATGTCGCTCTGATCGTCGATGGCCAGCCACAGTTCGCCGCAGGTGAGTACATTGGCGATTTCCAGATCCACATCCCGTCTGTGTCAGTCACCTCCATCGGCGACGGCGGTGGTTCGGTGGCTTGGGTTGACGAATTCGGTGTCCTCAAAGTTGGACCGGACAGCGCCGGCTCAAACCCGGGACCGGTCTGTTATGGGCGCGGTGGAACACGTGCGACAATCACGGACGCATTCGCGGCGCTCGGGATCCTTGGCCAGTCCGAGCTCGCCTACAATACGGTGACGCTGGACCGCGAAGCGGCAACTCGGGCGATCGAGAAACTCGGTGCCAGCATCGGGCAAGACGGGTACCAGACAGCCGAGGCGATTATCAAGGTTGCAGTCTCAGGTATGTACGCCGGGGTAAGCCGGCTTGTGTCGCGCTTTGGTATTGATCCACAAGTGTTCTCGCTGTTGCCCTTTGGTGGAGCTGGGCCGATGCTCGCCTGCTATTTGGCGCGCACGCTCAACATGAAAGAAATAGTCGTACCCATAATACCCGGCGTTTTGAGTGCTCTTGGCGGACTTATCGCCGACACAAAGAACGATTTTATCAAGACCACTTACTGCACGCTCGATACTGAAGCGTTGAGTCGGCTCGACAAGGATCGGCTGGCACTTGAGCGGCAGGCTCGTGAATGGCTTTGCGAAGAGATCGGTACCGACGAGAGCGCGCGGATTAGCTTGTCGGCCGACATGCGCTACCGCGGTCAATCGTTTGAAATCGACACTCCCCTGTCCGGCTTGTCGTTTGTTGAACAGGGTGCTGAATCGGTTCGGAATGCCTTTCACGAAGCCTACCATAAGCTGTACGGCCATCGAGACGACAAGGGCGTCGTTCAGGTTATCGCTCTGCGACTGGTAATCAGCGCCCCAACACCAAAACCGGACATGCCCAAGATAGTAGAAGACACATCCCAGCCTCGACCTGCACAAACGATGTGCTGTTATATGGACGGCGAAATCCGGACCGTCCCGGTCTTTGAAAGAACGTCGCTCCGGGGGAAGCAGTGTTTCAAT
Source organism: Mesorhizobium salmacidum (SeqCode) (assembly GCF_037179605.1). Classification (NCBI taxonomy): domain Bacteria; kingdom Pseudomonadati; phylum Pseudomonadota; class Alphaproteobacteria; order Hyphomicrobiales; family Phyllobacteriaceae; genus Mesorhizobium; species Mesorhizobium salmacidum (SeqCode). The sequence goes on along the minus strand of NZ_JAPYKS010000018.1, from coordinate 4,043 downwards.
GGGCCTGCCATAGTCGTTCAGGATGACACAACGACCTGCGTGTTGCCCGACTTCATGGTTGCGGTCGACATGTTCGGAAATCTTATCATAAAAGCAGGAGCCCTGAAATGAAGGGTGTCGCTCAACTACGGGATCCATCGGCGAAAGAAGTAAACTGTCCGCCCAGTGACGGAGCGGAGGAGCAAATCCAGCAGTTCGACAAGGCGGAACTGCAAATGTTTGCAAATTACTGCGTGGCCGCCGCCGAGAGCATGGCTTTCGCGCTTATGCGCACGGCGCACTCGACATTCGTTAAGGAGACCGAGGATTTCTCCTGCTCCATAATGACACCTTCGGGCCTAACATTCGCATCGCCTCGAACGCTCGGTGCCACTTGGTATGCGGGACTTGACTATGGTCCATTGCTTGCACTCGTCCAGGAATACAGAGCTGGCGATATCTGGCTCACGAACGACGCTTATAGTGGCTACATCGCCACGCATACACCGGATATCGTAGTCTGGCGACCTGTATTCTATGGCGACAAACTGGTCTGCTTTGTTGGTGGACATATTCATAATACCGACATGGGGGGAGCGGTGCCGGCCTCCCTATCGAGAACTTTGACGGAAATTCACCAGGAAGGGATTCGGTTTCCACCCACTCGAATTGTTCGCGGTGGCGTGATCAATGAGGAGGTATTGGCGCTGATGGCGACAAACGTTCGAGCGCCCGAGCAGAATCGCGGGGACCTCAGCGCGCAATTGGCAAGCCTTGTTATTGGCGAGCGCAAGATCGTTGAAATCGTCGATAGGCTTGGTGCGGACCGTTTCGAGGCAGGAACAAAAGCCCTGCTGGCATATTCCGAACAGCAAGCGCGCGCCGTCGCCAGAACGATCCCTGATGGGGAGTATTTCTTCGACGACTACGCGGATGAAGATTCTGCTGTCAACGGCAAACCCATGCGTGTTGCCCTCACGCTTCGCATCAAAGATGGGCTTCTTGAATTCGACTTCACGGGCAGCGACCCGCAGCTTTCTTCGTCGTTGAATGTTCCTACCGGAGGCCATGAGCGCCACGCACTTGCTCTGGTCGGTTTGAATTACGTGCTCTATTCCCTCAATCCCGACCTGCTTCTAAACGCCGGTATGCTGCGTATCGCGCGCTGTATCCTGCCGGAAGGTACAGTTTTGAACCCTCACCCCCCCGCAGCCGTTGGGATGCGCAGCTTGACCTGCATGGTGCTCCAAGTCGTCGTGTTCGGTGCGTTCGCTCGTGCTGCTCCGGACCGGCTGCCTGCCTGCCCATCATCTGGCATGTCGCTCTTGAACGTGCGCACCATGGGCCATGATGGCCGCACGGTAATGGCGTCCATCGGACCGATTGGAGGCGGTGCAGGTGGGTCGATGTATGCAGATGGTTCCGATGGATCAGGGGCCAATTTCGCCTTCCTGCGAAATACACCCGTCGAAATCAACGAAGCCGAAGTCCCCATCAAGATCCGGCGTTATGGCTTGGTCCGCAACAGCGGTGGTGCTGGGCGCTATCGCGGCGGGTTGGGCACAGTGATGGAATTCCAGGTATTCGCTCCTGATACAATGATTACGGCGCGAAACCGCGATCGCTCATACTTCAGCGCTTGGGGATTGAACGGCGGCCTAGCGGGACGCACTTCCACTTTCACGCGTAATCCTGGCACCCCGCAGGAGGAAGATTTGGGGAACGCCGACCTGGTCTCCTGCATGCCGGGCGATGTGATCCGATGTGCGGGTGCAGGCGGTGGAGGGTACGGCGATCCTAGGACACGGGATCCGGATCGCGTGTTGGCCGATATGCGGTGTGGCTATTTAACGTTAGAAGATGCACGTGAACTTTATGCTGTCGCCGTATCTGAAGGTAAATTAGACAAAGAGAAAACACAGAAGCTGCGTGCACTGAAGGACGTTTCCATCGGCCGGGAACTATTCGACTTTGGAGTTTATCGTCGTGCACACGAACAACGATGGACAAGAGAACGTTATGCAGTGTTAACCGAGCGATTGATCCGGGTTCCAGTGGAATGGCGCTTCTTCCTAAAGCGTCGCGTGTTCGAGATGCTTGATCAACGTATCGCAGACGGAACGGCGACAGATGGCGCCAAGATGATCGATATCCTGTTCGACGAGTTGATAAGCCTCTATCCGCAGGTTGAGGACCATTGCACATGCCTGGTGCGCAACTGCACCGAGACTTGCGTGCGAGCGGGGTCATGCCCACCGCGCTAGGGGAGCCCCCGAGTGCAAGGGTCCCACTGAAGGGGCCGGCGCTCATCGCGTAGGGGCCGCGGCACCGATGGACTTTCGGGGATCTAGCCCCAAGCCGCCGCGACTGGTCTTTTCGCTACGCGACCATGGCTGCGTCGCGCCGCCAATGGGGCGATCGTTCCGCGGAGAGGTCATCAGCCAGGCCGCCTTGGCTGCCCGTTGCCTGTACTAGGGAGGGAGGCAGGCAGTGCCGAACCCACATCTTTTCCTGCTGCGGCCAACGCGGCGCGCTGCTTGGAAGCTCAATTTCCCGCAGTCGCTAGGTTGCAAAAGTAACGCGAAATCAGTTCAGCAGGCCGTTCCTGGGTGATAGCCTCAAGTAGTAGAGAAACCACGTAAGGACTCTGAGCGATGGAACGCCGTACCCGTAGAAATAGACCTGAAAGTTCAACCCGGGGTGAGGGTGCAGACACGCAATTCTCTGATATGCCGAGTGGCGTACTGGGGGACGTGGGGAGGAGTGCAGCCACCGACGACCCGGTTGAAACGTCGAACAACCTTTACGGTCTTCGGTCGGTGAGCGCGTCAGTCGGCGGCGAGTTCGCGAGAAGCAATGCGGGACAATTTCACACACGGATCAACCGGCTAGGCGATTCAGCTGAGCGCATGTTTACAGCGGCAATACCGCCAAACAATCATGTTCCGGTGTCCCAGCCCTTTCACGAACGCTATTGCCCCGTCGGCCCCATAACCAAGTTTCAAACCGCAACGAGGAAATCAGCTGCGGTCGACAAAGTTCTCGGCATGAATAGCGCGTTGGGTCAGTCTCTGGCGCTTTCAAACATAGCAGGCCACATAGGTGACTTTGGCCAGGCAGATAGGGAGCGTCTTCTTGATAGATCGATCGAACTTGCTGAAACTTTCGGCAATGGACAAGCGGAAGCTCTGATAAATTCATGCGCGGCCCTTAAAAAAGGACGCGATTATTTGAGCGAACAGCAATCAGATCGAGTAGACGCGATGCTTGCACAGAGTGATTATATTCGGACTCTCTACGAGTCGTTTCCGGAGGCCTCCGGCCATGCCATGCAGCAGCCGCAAAACCCTGATTTGGATAGGAGCATCGAAGCAATTTACGCTCGATCCCGGCAGTTGCAACCAGATTGGACGTATCAGCAAGCGGAGACGATTGGTGAGACCGGGGAACTTATCAACCAAGCCTACAATAGCGCGCGAGCGGAACTCATGGGCACCGACAGAACCAGAGACTTGACACGATGAGGTTCATGGACGTGACGTAGGTCAACTGCGTAAGCCTTATCGGGCCGAGGTCGTCTTCGCGGTCGACCTCGGTGGGGGCCACGGTGGACCTCGCAGAGGAGCCTTCAACGTGGACCGCGCACCTTGCCGCGCCAGCGGCGCAATCCCCTTAGCGCAACTGCTCAGCGGTTGTCCGGCAGTCCACAGCACTTGTGAGTTTATGCGTATTGTGTAGGGGCATGGAAAGCGGTGAGATCAAATTTCTGACGGGAGGTTAGGGGGACTGGCCATGAGGTGTATGTCGGCGAAGCCGAGAGCGTTCGAGCCGATTTGCGAATTCGCCGACCTCCGGGATCTGATGGCCGGCCTGCGAGCCGTTACCTAGAGAGCCAGATCCGCCCATCCGCGGTGTTGAGCCTGGTTATGGTGGTACGATATTCAATATGACTGTCCGGTCGGCGACCGCGCTCCGCCCAGGAGCGTCCGTTACACCGGACGAAATGCAATGTGACTTTCGCGGCAGGCCGGCCACCCCTAAATAGCGCTGGTTTTCCATGGGCA